>DASUXS010000059.1:0-6899 GCA_036377855.1 Moraxellaceae bacterium | reverse complement strand
ACACCTGCTCCGCTTCAGCCTGTTTCTGTGCCGCCTTCAGGTTTTTGCGCAGGCGGTTGGCGAAGGCCTGGGCCTCTTCCGGAATCTCGTCGGCAGCTTCCTGGAAACGCGCCACGCCCGGCAGGGGCAGAGACGGCACATCAGCATGACGGGCATATACCGTGATGGCGCCATTATGCAGGCGCTCCGTGCTGCGATGCGCAAAACCCAGCGCATCCACATGCTGGATGTCGGCCGCCAGCACACAGGCCCGCCAGCCCGGCAATTGCAGCGCCGCCTGGCGACCCAGCGCGCGATACAGTTCACGCGTCACGTTTTTCTCGCCCAGGCGTTCGCCATAGGGCGGATTGCAGATCAGCAGCCCGCCGTCACCGGCGGCAATATCCTGTGGCCGTTTCAATTCGCTCAGCGGGCGGCATTCCACCTGCAGCAGGGACGCAACACCCGCTGCCCGCGCATTGCGCTGCACCGCTTCCACGGCCATGGCATCGGCATCAAAACCCATGATGCGCGGCATGGCACGCGCCAGGCCGGCAATGCGCCGCTGCTCCGCTTCGCCATAAACCGCTTCCCACAGCTCCGGATCATGCGCAGCCCAACCCAGGAAGCCGAAATAATCGCGCTGCAAACCCGGTGCGATATCTGCCGCCATCCAGGCGGCCTCGACCAGGAAGGTGCCGGAACCACACATGGGGTCCAGCAGCGCTGGCAGATCACTGGAGGGCCAGCCCGACTGCAACAGCAGCGCGGCCGCCAGCGTCTCTTTAAGCGGTGCCTCGGTCATCGCCACGCGATAGCCACGACGGTGCAGGCTGCTGCCTGAAAGATCCACGCTGACTTCAAAACCCACACCGGTGGCATGCACCTGCAGCGGTACATCAGGACGTTCGGTATCAATGCTGGGGCGTTTGCCATGGCTCTGGCGCAGGCTGTCGACCACGGCATCCTTGAGCTTGAGCGCGAGATACTGCGTATGCAGTTTCACGCCACGCGCAACGGTGGCGTGCACGGCCAGCGTGCCGTCGGGATCCAGCACGCTGTCCCATTCATAGCCCAGCGCCTGTTCATACAAGGCTTCCGGCGTATTGCCCGGCGCCACGAACAGCGGCACCAGGACACGCGATGCCACGCGTGACCACAGGCAGATGCGGTAAGCCTGCTCCAGGGTGGCGTCCATGCGCAGCGCACCGCGCTCGCGCCGGACCTCGCCCAGTCCCAGGGCGGAGAGTTCCTGTATCAGCGCGGGCTCCAGGCCATCGGCACAGGTCACCAGCAATTCAAACGTCATGGCATCAGATATCCGGAAAACCGCTATTTTTCAGGCTTTTCAGCTGCTTATGCATTAGCAACTAGAAAGCCCACGAAGTATTGCCGAGCTGCCTATCACTGTCCAAGCTTATGCAAATTAAGTCGTCGACAGTTACACAGCACAGCGTTTCAATCGAATCACCACGACGGATGTCGTGGCCCCTCTGGTTCCGACAGCCCTGGCCGCCGCAAGGTGGCCGGAGCAGCCGGGATCACGTTTCTGCATCTGTTTGGGTGCCAACGCTGGCCCCCTCCCCCGTCTGGCAGGACTGCCAGGCAATGGACTGCCGGTCTTCCCGGCGCAGCCTAGAGGTGACTGATGAAAAGGCATAAAAGGGAACGTGACGAACTGCTTTACTCGCGTGGATTCAATGCCGGCCTGACGGGCCGATCCCAGGAACGCTGTCCTTACCAAAGCATCAACCTGCGCCAGCACTGGATGGCCGGCTGGCGTGACGGTCGCAGCAACCAGCAGGAGGGTTTGCGCGGCATCGCCGCCCTGCACCTCGTCCCCCACATCTGAAACGAATCTCCCCATGGGTGTTAGCCACCCTCGCAGGCCGTAAAAGGCCGAGCCGCCGCCCTTTTCAGGGCGGCTTTTTATTGCGCCCTGTTCAAGCCTTGCGCGTGGCGGCAATCGCCGCGGCAGCCTCGCGGACCAGTGCAGGACCACGGTAGATGAAGCCCGTGTAGACCTGCACCAGGTCGGCCCCGGCCTGGATTTTTTCCGCCGCGCTCTCACCATCGGTGATGCCACCCACACCGATGATGGGCAGCGTGCCATCCAGCGCCTGCGCCAGCTCGCGCAGCACGCGCGTGGAGGCGGCACGCACCGGCGCGCCGCTCAGGCCCCCGGCCTCATTGCCATGCGGCAATTGCTCGACCCCGGCACGGCCTATGGTGGTATTGGTGGCGATGACGCCATCGAGTTCGTAACGACGCAGCAGATCAGCAATCACTTCCACATCGCTGCGCTCCAGGTCCGGCGCGATCTTCACCGCCAGCGGCACATAGCGGCCATGCTGCGTGGCCAGCTGGCTCTGGCGGTTTTTCAACGGCTCCAGCAGCGCGGCCAGGGCGTCACCCGACTGCAGGCTGCGCAGGCCCTTGGTATTGGGCGAGGAAATGTTCACGGTGACATAGCTGGCATGCGCATAGACGCGGTCCAGGCATTTCAGGTAGTCGTCCGCGGCCTGCTCCACCGGCGTATCGAAATTCTTGCCGATATTGATGCCCAGGATGCCGCGGAAACGCGCCTGCTCGACCTTCTGCACCAGATGGTCCACGCCCAGGTTGTTGAAGCCCATGCGGTTGATGATGGCGGTGGCCGCCGGCAGGCGGAACAGGCGCGGCTGCGGGTTGCCCGGCTGCGGCCGTGGCGTGATGGTGCCGATTTCGATGAAACCGAAGCCCAGGGCGGCCAGGCCGTCGATATGGTCGCCGTTCTTGTCCAGGCCGGCCGCCAGCCCCACCGGATTGGGGAAGGTCAGGCCCATGGCCGTCACCGGCTGCGCCGGCACCGCGGGCAGCAGGCCGGTCAGTCCCAGCCGCTCCCCCAGGCTGATGGCATTCAGGCCCAGGTGGTGGGAGGTCTCGGTGGGCAGGCAGAACATCAGGTTGCGGGCCAGCGTATACGGCATGAAGGGGGTCCGGCGGTGACTCAGGGGTGGCGCATTATAGGGGGACGGCCCGGAATTGGGAGGCCGGAAACACGCCGCCCGGCGTCCCTGAAAAGGGACTCCTGCCCAGCATGCCGTTCAGAGTACGTCATCCCCGCGAAGGCGGGGATCTCAACGACATACAGCGAGCCTTTAAAAAGGCCCAGCCCGATTTCACAAGATTATTCGCTTCGCCCAGCCTGCGGCTGTTCAACGCCCTTCGGGCTTTTGTCCCGCCTTCGCGGGAATGACAAAGTGGCTTCAGGGGCCAGGTATATAAACCCCATAAAAAAAGCCCTCGAATGAGGGCTTTTTTCTTCAGCAGGTGTCTCTCCGCTTACTTGCGATAGTGCTCCGGCTTGACGAAGTAATGCGCCAGGGCCGGGATTAGGATCAGCGCACCCAGCATGTTCCAGAGCAGCATCACCGTCAGCAGCAGGCCCATGTCGGCCTGGAACTTGATGGGCGAGAACACCCAGGTGAACACGCCTATGGCCAGGGTGACACCGGTGAAGAGCACGGCACGGCCGGTGCTGGTCAGGGTCGCCAGATAGGCTTCCTTCAGGCCCAGGCCTTCCTTCATGTACTTCTCGAACTTGGCGTAGATATACACGCCGTAGTCCACGCCTATGCCCACACCCAGCGCGATCACCGGCAGCGTGGCTACCTTGATGCCTATGCCCAGCACCGTCATCAGGGCTTCGCAGAGCACCGAGGTCAGCACCAGCGGCAGTATGATGCAGACCACCGGACGCCAGGAACGGAAGGCCACGAAGCAGAGCACGATGACGACGCCGTAAACCAGCAGCAGCATGGGCGTCTTGCTGGCGGCGATGACGTCGTTGGTGGCGGCTTCGATACCGGCATTGCCGGAGGCCAGCAGGAACTTCACATCATCCGAGTTGTTGGCCTTGGCAAAGTCTTCGACTGCCTTGGTGACACGGGTCAGCGTTTCCGCCTTGTGGTCATCCAGGAACACGAAGACCGGGATCAGGCTGCACTCGCCGTTATAGAGCTCGGTCACGTTCTTGGCGGTTTCATTGAGCACGGCATCATCGGCTACCAGGGTGGACCACTTCAGGCTGCCTTCATTGAAGCCGGCCTGTATGCGTTTCACCGCCGTCACCAGCGACTGCGCCGACTGCACGCCCTGCACGTTCTCCAGGTTCCACTGCAGGCGGTCGACCGCCTCCAGCGCGCCATAGGTCGAGCACATCTGCGGCTGCGTCTCCACCATCACCACCAGCACGTCGGCGCTGATGGAGTAATGCGAGGTGATGAACTTGTCGTCGAGGTTGTAGCGCGAGTTCTGGCGCAGTTCGGGTGCACCGCGGTCGAGGTCACCGATCTTCACGTTATGGGCGACCACGAAGGACACGGCCAGGACAACGCCGGCAATGACGATGCCCAGCGTTGCCGGCGCCTTCTCGGCCATGCGTGCCGTCAGCGTCCAGATCTTGGGCACATGGGCGCGCTTTTCCTGCAGCTTCTTCACCGCGCGGTCGCTGATGCGCACATAGGACATCAGCACCGGCAGCAGTACGAAGTTGGTCAGCGCGATCAGCGCGGTACCGATGCTGGCGGAAATGGCCAGGGCACGGATCACGTCGATGCTGATGACCAGCATGGTGAGGAAGCCGATGGCTTCCATGGCGATACCCATGGTGCCGGCCTTGAACAGCGAGCTGAAGGCACGACGCGCCGCCTGCTCGCCATCGGCACCGGCCGCTGTTTCCAGGCTGACGGCATTCACCACCTGCACGGAATGGCTGACGGCGATGGCGAAGACCAGGAAGGGCACCAGCATGGAATAGGGATCGAGACCGAAACCTATGAGCTTGACCGCCCCTATCTGCCAGATCACCGCGATGATGGAACAGGCCACCACCACCAGCGCGCCCTTGAGGTCATGGAACTCCCAGAGCAGCAGCACGAAGGTGATGAGGATGGCCGCCAGGAAGAACAGCACGATCTTGGTGCCGCCATCGATGAGGTCACCCACCTTCTTGGCAAAACCGATGATGTGGACTTCCACATTCGGATTCTGCTGCTGGACCTTCTCGCGAATAGCCTCCAGGTTGGCGGAGAGCTGCTTGTAATCGATCTTCTCCCCGTCAAGCAGCGGAATCTGCACGATGGTGGACTTGAAATCGTCCGCCACCAGGCGGCCCACCTGGCCGGAGCGCAGGATGTTGGCGCGCAGTGTTTCCAGGCCTTCGGCCGTGCCGTCGTAGCCCTGGGTGACTTCACCGCCCTGGAAGCCGTCCTTGGTGACTTCGCTCCAGCGCACATTCGGCGTCCACAGCGATTTCAGTTTGGAGCGGTCGACGATGGAGTGGCCCTCGCCCGCTTCCTTGCTCTTCATGTCGGAGAGATAGAAAGCGTCGTCGGTGATGCCCTTGAGCGTGTCCATGTAAGCCGGCGAGAAAATATCGCCCTGCTTCACCGACACCGCGATCTTGATGTCGTTGCCCAGGCCCAGTTCATCCTTGTGCTTGAACAGGTTCTGGATATAGGGATGCGACAGCGGCACCATCTTTTCCAGGCTGGTGTCGGCCTTGATGCCGGACACCTGCCAGATCATGAACACCGTGATCAGGGCGAAAATGCCGATGATGGCCTTGCGGGCACCGAAAATCAGATTCTCAATCTTTGCAATAGTCATGTTTTCAGTTCCCGCCTTTACTTGCCTGCGGCCGCGGCCGGCAGCACTTTGACGCCGCCGTCACCCGCCGTGAGGAAACCGCCGTCCTGCAGCGGCCACAGCGCCGTGATGGACTGGCGGTCGCTGCGCGTTTCGGTGATGAAATTCAGGCCGTTGTCGGAGGCGCTGAGCACCACGCCGGCATTGCCCGCCACCACCACATGGCCGTTGCCCAGGCGCGTGGCGGCATTGAGACCTGACGTCACGCCGGTCTGCAGCTGGCGCCAGCTGCCACCCTGGTCGCTGGAGGCGAACAGGCGGCCCTGCAGGCCGTAGAGCAGCACCATGTCCGGCGCTATCGGCGAAATGCCGAAGAAGGAACCATCGAAGGGAGCATGCAGGGTCTGCCAGCTGGCGCCCTTGTCCTGCGAACGGAACAGCGTGCCGTGCTCACCCACGATGAAGACCGTGTTGCCGCCCTGCTGGCCGCGGATGGCATTCAGATGCCAGCCATCGGTGTTGCTGATGGCTGAAGAGTTATCGGACCAGGTGCTGCCGCCGTCATGGGTCGCCAGGAAATAACCATAGGCCCCCACGGCAAAACCATTCTGGTTGTCGGCGAACCACACGCCCAGCAACGGGGCACCCGCCTTTTCACTGTTGGCATCCTTGTCGGCATGCTGCAGCTGCCAGGAGGCACCGGCATCGGAGGAATACAGGATCACGCCGTTGTGCCCCACCGCCCAGCCTTCCTGTGCATTGGCGAAATAGACACTGGTGAGCATCACGGATACCGGCACCTTGGCCTGCACCCAGCTTTTGCCCTGGTCATCGGAGAAAAGGATGTGGCCACGGTCACCCACCACCACCAGGCGCGAACCGGCCTGGGCGAGATCCAGCAGCAGCGAGCGGCTGGCCTTGGCGGACATGATGGCCGGACGGTCCACCGCCGACTGCGGTGCCGCCACGGAAACAGGAGAAACACCGGCAAGACCCAACGCGAGGGCCAATCCGGCAACAACAGAACGGGAAATATTCATGGCATGCCTTGAATGTTTTGTGAGCTAACGCACATCCCTGTGCGGGCGTTACGTGAAAAAGCCGGAGCGGGCTCCGGCTTTTCCATGTACCAGGCTTTTGTTATCAGCGCGTGCCGCGACGACGCAGTGCAGCAGGCGTGAAGTACTCCTCACCCGGGGACGGCTTGCTGAAGTCCAGGGAGTGGTCTTCTTCGCTGTCCAGGTTCTGCACGTGGTAGCGGCGGGCCTGCAGGTCGTGGAAGGTGTCCA
>DASUXS010000058.1:0-8081 GCA_036377855.1 Moraxellaceae bacterium | reverse complement strand
GATCGCGGCGCCGGCCGCGGCACCGATGCCGGCGCCCATGGCGGCCTTGCTGACCTGGCGTTCGCCCGTGTAGGGGTTGGTGGTGCAACCGGCCAGGGCAACGGCGCCGGCCAGGGCCGGGATAATCAAGCTACGCATGGTTATGTCTCCTTTCAGAAAATCTGACGATAAATCCACTAGTGAAAACAGCGCCTTAGGGCCGGAACCGCAGCCTGCTGGGCGCTTTGTAACAAAAGCCTTTCCGGCACGGAAGCCCACCTTACCCGAGAGCAACAAAATGACGATCCAATACTCGAGAACGGCGGCCCAAGAACAGCAGCTCAAGCACAGCGGCCCGAGAACAGCGGTTTGAGAGCCGCTGCTCAGAGCAGGAAGCGCAGGAAGCCCTCGGGGTTCTTGGTGATGGCCACGCTCATGATGAAGGCGAAGACCACCAGTGCCAGGAAGAAACTAAGCACTTTGGCTCCATATCCCTGTGCGATGCGGAAGGCCAGCACTCCCAGGAAAATATAGACAAAAAGCGCGACGATCTTGACCTGGACCCAGACCGGCAGCGCCCCCAGGTAAACCACCAGGGTGATGGCCGAGAGCAGCAGCACGGTATCGATGATGTGCGGCACGATGCGCGCGAACTTGCTGTTGAGCAGGCTGGACTCCTGCATCATCCAGAGGCCGCGCAGCAGGAAGAAGCCGCCGCTGGCCAGCACGGCAGCCATATGGATGTGCTTGATGAGGGGA
The DNA here is from genome assembly GCA_036377855.1 of Moraxellaceae bacterium. Taxonomy (GTDB): domain Bacteria; phylum Pseudomonadota; class Gammaproteobacteria; order Pseudomonadales; family Moraxellaceae; genus UBA2031. Next base: position 7,343 of record DASUXS010000058.1, on the reverse strand, counting down.
TAGAGGTTTTGCATGTGACGGCAGGTCCCTGTGAAGACGGTCCGTAGAGCCCAAAAGGGGCTATAAAGGCCGCGCCTTTTTCTCAGAATCCGCCGGTCGGGTCAAACGCTGCCTTCGCAGAATGCGATCTGGTAAGGTAAGTCCCCGTTACATCCACCGGTTCACCCTGCCCGCCCATGCTGTTCACCAAGGTCCCCACCCCCTGCGTCGGCATCTGCTCCACCACCTATGGTGACGTGGTCTGCCGCGGCTGCCGCCGCTACCTGCACGAAGTCATAGACTGGAACCGCTTCTCCGACGCCGAGAAACGCCTGATCTGGCAGCGCCTGGACGGTCTCCTCGAGCAGGTGCTGCCGGGCAGTTTCCGCATTGATGATGCCGGCCGCTTGCAGGAGCGCCTGCAGCACTACCGCATCCCCTTCCGCGCCGACGGCTCGCCCTGGACCTGGCTGCAGGCCCTGCTCAAGTCCACCGCCAAGCAGGTGCCGGACCTGGCCGAGTTCGGCGTCACCCGCCTCGACCACAGCCCGCTCACCCTGGCCCAGCTGCGCGAAAAGCTGAACACCGACCTGCACCAGCTGGCCTCGGCCTACTACGAAAAGGATTTCCTGCGCGCCGCCCGCAGTGCCGCGGCAGCCAGCCGTATCGCCACGGTCAGCGGGGAAGATTGAGGCGCCCCCGGCTGAAGCCGCTCCTACTGACCTGAGGCTTTTGCTATAGTCGCCGCCGCGCGCCAGTGGTGGAATTGGTAGACACGCTGGATTTAGGTTCCAGTGCCGCAAGGCGTGAAGGTTCAAGTCCTTTCTGGCGCACCATCCCTAGGTCCACCCATTACAGTGGAATCAACAGCCTGACGGTTCATGGCGCCACGAAGAGCGCCAGCGCCAGGCATGAAAGCCGTCACAGCCCCCTGGCATAACGACTGGGCGACACCCCCACATACCGGCTGAATGCCGTACTGAATGTGCTGGCCGACGCATAGCCGACCGACTCAGCCACGGCGGCAACGGGTCGCTCTTTATCGCGCAGAAGATTCTTGGCCATCGTCATGCGCCAGGCCATCAGGTATTCCATGGGGGCCAGGCCCACAGTACGCATGAAATGATCAAAGAATGCTGAACGCGACAGCGCCGCCTCACGTGCCAATTCCTCCACCGTCCACGAACGGGCAGGATCACCATGCATTTTTCGCATAGCCAGAGAAATGCGCGCATCAGACAAACCGCGCAACAGACCGGGCGGCGTGTCTTCTCCAGCGTTTGAGCGCAATGCCTCAAGCAGAAGCACATCCACCAGGCGGGTCAGGATGAGATCACTTCCCGGCCTCTCCCCCGTGGTCTCGTCGGCAACCAGGCGAACCAGCGTGGCAAGGCGTTCAGCGCCCCGTATATGAATCTGCGCGGGCAGCAACGAAACCAGCAGTGCCGCATCGGCAGACCCGAACATGAAATAGCCCCCCAGCATACGAACATCGGGAGGGCCATCCTGGCGACCGTGCCGCACCTCCTGCAACTGCAGCGGCGCCGTCTTGGGATCAATGCAGGTGGGTACCACAGGCTCGAAGCCGGACAGGGTGAAACCCGGCGTGGTGGGAAGCAGGACAAAGTCCCCCGCCTCCAACCGGAGCGGCTCCTGCCCCTCAAGGGCAAGGCGGCAGCTTCCCTCCAGTACGGCACAGAAGCTGGGCTGGCCGAAATCCGAATAACGAACACCCCAGGCACCGGCCCCACTGATGCCCTTGGAGAACACGCTACGTGGCCTGAGCAGCCGGATGACATCCGAGAGCGGGTCACTCATCATGGACTATCTCAAAACTAATACGGACTTTTCATTGTAGATAGTCCTTTCCGCCCTGGCTACCTTGCTCTGGTCGCAACCAACAAGGAATCCCCCCATGAAAACCGTACTGATCACCGGCTGCTCCTCAGGCTACGGCCTGGAAACCGCCCGCCACTTCCACGCCCAGGGCTGGCAGGTGATTGCCACCATGCGCTCGCCCCGGCCTGACCTGCTACCCACTTCGGAACACATCAAAGTCCTGCCGCTGGATGTGACCCGCCCGGAGAGCATTGCCGCGGTGCTTGAGGCCTGCGGCCCGATTGATGTGCTGGTCAACAACGCGGGCATCGGTCTGCTGGGAGCCTTTGAGGCCACGCCGATGGCCACGATAAGGGAAGTGTTCGAGACCAATACCTTTGGTGTCATGGCCATGACGCAGGCCGTACTGCCGCAGTTTCGCGAACGCCGGGCCGGGACCGTCATCAATGTGACCTCCAGTGTCACGCTGGCGCCCATGCCCCTGGTGGCGGTGTATACCGCCAGCAAGACGGCCATCGCAGGATTTACCGCCTCGCTCGCCAATGAGCTCAAAGGCTTCAATGTGGCGGTCAGGCTGGTCGAGCCGGGTTATGGCCCGACCACAAGCTTTGCAAGCAATGGCGGCGCGCGGATGCAGGGCCTCATCCCCGAGGCCTATGCGGCCTATGCCCAGGAAGTTTTCGCTGCATTTGCCCAGCCCGCTGCCACCACCACGGAATCCGACGTGGCCCAGGTGGTGTGGCATGCGGCTAATGCCCCGCATCAGCAACTGCATTTTCCTGCCGGAGCAGATGCCGTTGCGCTGGCAGAGAGGGGCCCGTTTTGCTGATTCACGGAGTGCTGGCGAGCTCATGCTCGCCAGCACTCAGCCCAAGGCCGCAAGGAGAATTAATTGCAGGATGAGTCCGGGATATTTCCCGGAGGCTGCACACCCGCGCCCGTACATTGCTGCGTCAATGTCTCGCGAATGATCTCAGCCAGTCTGAGTGCTCCCGGCCCCGCATAATCACGGTCTTTGAAAATCAGATAGAGCGTGCCGAAGCGCTCGGAACCCTCGCGCAGCGGCAGCGGCTTAAGCAGTCCCGTCGCCAGCTCCGTCTGTATCGTGTGCTCCGGAAACCACGCAAAACCCAGCCCCATGCAGGCGGCCGCAATGGCAGTGGCTTTATGGCTGACGGTCCAGCGCTGCTCGGCACCCAGCCAGATCGGCGTCTCCCAAACCTTGGTCACAGCGGAGTCGCGGATCACCAGCTGGCGATGCTTGCGCAGATCCTGCAGGGTCAGCGGACGACCGAGCTGATGCAGGGGATGGTCAGGATGTGCCGCCGCAATAAAGCGCTCCTGAAGCAGGGGGTCTCCCACCGTGCCCGAGATCAGGCGACTGGTGATGGCAAAATCCACCTTGCGCTCCAGCAGCGCCTCTTCCGTTCCTCCCAGCACAGTTTCAAAAAGCTGCAGACGAATCAGCGGCTGCTCGGCGGCAAAGCGCTCGAAGGCCCGCAGCAACAGCCAGGTGGGAAAGACAATCTCTGCCGCCACCTTCACCTCCGGCTCCCAGCCCGCGGCGAGATGCCGGGAGGCATGCTCCAGCGCCCCCGCTTCCTCGACCAGGGACTTGGCGCGCTGGTAGAGCACCTGGCCAACTGGCGTCAGCCTGGCCTTGCGCCCCTCGATACGGAATATCTCCACCTCCAGCAGGGATTCCAGCTTCTGGATGGCGTAGGTGACCGTGGACTGGGTTTTATGCAGCTGCTGGGCGGCCTGGGCATAGCCGCCCGCCTCCACCACGGCCACCAGGGTATTCCACTGTTCCAGGGTGATATGAGGGGCCATATACATTCACCAAACCGATAGATATAAGCGAATAATTGAACTTTTTAATCGATTTTTAGAATACTTAAATGAAGGTCACCCAACAAGCCCACCCGGGAGACCGCCATGACCACCATCCTTCGCCTGACCACCAGCCTTTTTGCCGAAGCCGGCAACTCCTCCAGGCTGGCCGACACTTTCGTCGACAAACTCCGTCGCCACCACCCGGACAGCCGCGTCATCGAACGCGACCTGGTCAAGGCGCCCCTGCCCCATCTGGACGGCGCTCGAGTCAGTGCCTTGTTTTCGGCCCCTGACAACCGCACGGCCGAGCAACAGGCGGTCATCGCCGAATCCGATGCCCTGATTGCCGAGCTCAAGTCGGCCGACATCGTCGTGCTGGGCCTGCCCATGTACAACTTCGGCGTGCCTTCGCAGCTCAAGGCCTACTTCGACCATCTCGCCCGCGCCGGCGTGACCTTCCGCTACTCCGCCGAGGGCCCGGTGGGCCTGATCGGTGATCGCAAGGTCTATGTCCTGGCCACCCGCGGTGGCTACTACCAGGGCACCCCGCGCGATTCGCAAACCCCTTTCGTGCGCGACTTCCTCAGCTTCATCGGCATCCACGACGTCGAGTTCGTCTATGCCGAAGGCCTCAACATCAGTGCCGAAACCAAGGACAAGGCATTGACCCAGGCCACGCAGGAAATCCAGCACCTGGCCGCCTGATCCCTGCCGCGACGGCGCCCATTTCACGGGAGCCGCCGCGGCGGGAGAAGGCAGTTGGGAGGCCAATATGCGCCACTCCATCCATCTCATTCTCCGCCAGTGGCTTGTCGCCACCCTGCTGCTGGCGCTTCCGGTCCATGCCGCCGCCACGGAGTCCTATTTCAACTTCACGTTTGAAGACGATTTATTCGCGGGTCGTGATTACGGCTACACCGGTGGCGCCCAGCTGGACTGGAGCAAAGGCCTGGCTCCGACGTTTGAAGAAATCGCGCCGGCATGGATGGCTGCTGTCGCCAAACCACTCTGGATCAGCAGCACGCCGGACCAGCAGCGTGGCATTTCCTTCAAGGTGGGCATGATGGTCTATACGCCCAAAGACATTTCTCTCAGCGTTCCGCCCAGCAACGACCTTCCCTACTCAGGTTTGCTGTACTGGCAGGGCACGCTGCACGCCTTTGACGAGCACACAGCAGACCGGGTCTATCTCCTGCTGGGCATGGTCGGCCCCGCCTCAGGCGCCGCCTGGGCGCAGTCAGCCATACACAAGCTGATAGGTTCCCAGGAGCCGCAGGGCTGGGACACCCAGCTGGACAACGAGCCCGTATTCAAAGTGGGCGTCGCCCGGCGCTGGCGGGCAGCCCACCACGATTTCGCGCAAAGCGCCTTGGGTGTGGATCTTGTCACCAACTCAGAGCTGGCCGCAGGCACGCTGGAAAGCATGGCTGACTTTTCCGTGAGCTTGCGCTTTGGTGAAAACCTGCTGCGCAGCTATCCCACCGCCGGCCTGCTGCCAGGCCGGGACATCAATCCCAACGCGGGCCAGGCCAGCGGCCACTTCAATGTCTTTGTCACCGTATTGGCGCGTTTCCAGCCGAATGCCATTTATGTGCAGGGGAATACTTTCGGAGGCAAGAAAACCGATCTCAATATTGAGGAGAAGCAGTTCATCTGGTCAGTCGGGGTCAACTGGAGCGCAGGCAACTGGGGTTACGAGTATGCGATGCAAAAAGGCAGTCCGATCTTTGACGGCCAATATTCCGAGCAAACCTTCGGGCTTATCAGCGTTACCCGTCGCTACTGAGCAGAAAAAACATGAGCGGGTGCACGTTTGTTACCCGCTCCTGTCTGTCGCTCATGCCTGTCACCAATATCAGGACGCAGAAGCCTCCTGCGCCTCGCGGCGGTAGAGCATGCGGTACAGCACCGGCAGCACCAGCAAAGTGAGCAGTGTCGACGACACGATGCCGCCTATCACCACCGTGGCCAGCGGACGCTGCACCTCGGCACCCGTGCCGACATTCAGCGCCATGGGAATGAAGCCCAGGCTGGCCACCAGGGCCGTCATCAGCACCGGACGCAGACGTGTCAGCGCACCTTCCACGACCGCCTGGTACAGATCGGCACCTTCCTCCCGCAATTTCTTGATGAAGGTGATCATCACCAGGCCGTTCAGCACGGCCACGCCTGAGAGTGCGATGAAGCCGACACCGGCGGAGATGGAGAAGGGAATGCCACGCAGCCACAAGGCCAGCACACCCCCTGTCAGGGCCAGCGGCACGCCGCTGAACACGATCAGCGCGTCCTTTGCCGAACCGAAGGCCATGAACAGCAGGCCGGAGATGATGACCAGTACCACGGGCACGACAACGGTCAGGCGCTGGCTCGCGGAAATCAGCTGCTCGAAAGTGCCGCCGTATTCAATCCAGTAGCCTTCGGGCAGTTGGACATTGGCGCCGACCTGCGTGCGCAGCTCTTCGACAAAGGAGCCCAGGTCACGTCCACGCACATTCGAGGTGATGACGACGCGGCGCTTGCCGTTTTCACGGCTGACCTGATTGGGACCCAGCTCCACCGCAATGCGCGCTACCGCGCCCAGCGGAACGGACTTGGGCAAAGCCGTGCTGCCCCCCTGGGCGGCCAGCGGGATGGCAATCGGCAATGCCGCCAGCGCTTTCGGGTCCTGCCGCTTGGCTTCCGGCAAACGCACGACGATGTCGAATCGGCGATCACCCTGGAAAAGCTGGCCGGCCTCGGCACCGCCCAGCGCGGCCGCAACCGTTTCCTGCACATCCGCCACCGATAAACCAAAACGCGCCAGCGCGGCCCGGTCCGGCTGGACCACCAGCAAGGGCAGGCCCGTCACCTGCTCCAGTTTTACGTCGGCATTGCCGTCGACCTGGCGGGCCGCGGCTTCCACCTGTTCGCCAATGGCTTCGAGCTTGGCCATGTCGTCACCGAATACCTTGATGGCGACTTCGGCACGCACCCCGGCAATCAGCTCGTTCATGCGCATCTGCACCGGCTGGGTGAACTCGTAGTTGTTGCCGGGAACGGCAGCCACCACCTTGGCGATTTCCGCTACCAGTTCGTCCTTGGGTTTGCGCGGATCGGGCCATTCACGCCTGTCCTTGAGCAGGATGAAGGTGTCGGCCACCGACGGCGGCATGGGATCGGTCGCCACTTCGGCGGTGCCCAGCTTGGCGACGATACGGTCGACTTCCGGCACCGCTTTTATGCGCGACTCCAGCTGCTCCTGCATGATGACGGCCTGGCTCAGGCTGGTACCCGGAATGCGCAGGGCATGCAGGGCGATATCGCCTTCATCCAGGTTGGGAATGAATTCCGTGCCCAGCCGCGTCGCCAGCAGTGCGCACAACAGCACCAGCCCCGCCGCTGCCGACACCACGGCCACCTGCCGTGACAGCGCTTTTTCCAGCAAGGGCGCATAGAACTGCGTCAGCTTGCGCATGACACGGGTTTCCTTCTCCTCCACCTTGCCCGTGACGAACTGGGCCACGGCTGCCGGCACAAAGGTCAGCGACAGCAGCATGGCCGCCGTCAACGCCATCACCACCGTGATGGCCATGGGATGGATGGTTTTTCCTTCCACGCCGCTCATCGCGAAGATGGGCAGGTAGACCGCGGCAATGATGAAAAGGCCGAACAGGCTGGGCTTGATGACTTCGGCACTGGCCGTCGCCGCC
>DASUXS010000057.1:0-3465 GCA_036377855.1 Moraxellaceae bacterium | reverse complement strand
CGGTGTCTATCTCTCCATCATCACGCAGGCCCTGACCTATGCGCTGATGCTGGCCTTCTTCCGCAATGAAATGGGCTTTGGCGGCAACAACGGCCTCACCGACTTCAAGGACATCCTGGGTTTTCCGCTGGCCGCGGACGGCACGCGCGTGGCGCTGTTCCTGGCGACGGTGCTGATGCTGGGCAGCGCCTATGTGCTCTGCCGCTTCATCGTCACCTCGCGCCTGGGCCGGGTCATCACTGCGGTGCGTGATGCGGAATCGCGTACGCGCTTCTGCGGCTACAAGGTCGAGTCCTACAAGCTCTGGCTGTTTGTTTTCTCCGCCATGCTGGCCGGCATTGCCGGTGCGCTGTTCGTGCCCCAGGTGGGCATCATCAATCCCGGTGAATTTTCCCCGCTGAATTCCATAGAGCAGGTGATCTGGGTGGCCGTCGGTGGCCGCGGCACGCTCTACGGCGCCATCACCGGTGCCTTTGCCGTGAACTATGCCAAGACCTGGTTCACCTCGGCCTATCCCGAAGCCTGGCTGTTCGCCCTGGGCACGCTCTTCGTGCTGGTCACGGTCTTCCTGCCCAAGGGGCTGGTGGGCCTGCTGGCGCGTTTCCGCCGCCGCAAGGCTGATGCCGCCCAGGAAAAAGAAGTGCTGCAGGAGAAAAGCGCATGAACATCCTGTCCCGCTTCAATATGAAAAGCATGCCGGAACCGCAGACGCACCTGGATATCAACACCGACTTCGGCAAGCCGGTGCTGTATATGGAAGATGTCAGCGTCAGCTTCGACGGCTTCAAGGCCCTGAACAACCTCACGCTTTATATCGATGAGGGCGAGCTGCGCTGCATCATAGGGCCCAATGGGGCCGGCAAGACCACCATGATGGATGTCATCACCGGCAAGACCCGCCCCGACAGCGGCCGCGTCTTTTTCGGCCAGACCCTGGACCTGCTCAAGCTGGACGAGCACGAGATCGCCCAGGGCGGCATAGGCCGCAAATTCCAGAAGCCCACGGTGTTCGAACAGCTCTCCGTGTTTGAAAACCTGGAGCTGGCCATGGCCTCGGACAAGGGCGTATGGGCCAGCCTTTTCTACAAGCTGTCCGCCGAACAGCAAACCCGTATCGAGGAAGTGCTGGGCATCATAGGCCTGCAGGCGCATGTAAAGCGCCAGGCCGGCCTGCTCTCGCATGGCCAGAAGCAGTGGCTGGAAATCGGCATGCTGCTGATGCAGAACCCGCGCGTGCTGCTGGTGGACGAACCGGTGGCCGGCATGACCGGCGAAGAAACCGAACGCACCGCGGAACTGCTGACCTCGCTGGCTGGCAAGCACTCCGTCATCGTGGTGGAACACGACATGGCTTTTGTACGCTCCATCGCCAAAAAGGTGACGGTGCTGCACCAGGGCAGCGTGCTGGCCGAAGGCAGCATGGACCAGATCCAGAACAACCCGGATGTGGTTGAAGTCTATTTGGGAGAATGACGGTGCTTAGCATCAGTGGCGTTAATCAGTTCTACGGCCAGAGCCATATCCTCTGGGACCTCAACCTGGATATACGCGAAGGCGCCTGCGCCTGCCTCATGGGCCGCAACGGCGTAGGCAAGACCACTCTGCTGAAATGCCTGATGGGGCTGCTGCCCATCAAGAGCGGTGACATCCGTTTTGGCGGTGAATCCCTGGGCAAGCTGTCCACGGAAATGCGTGCTCGTGGCGGCATGGGTTATGTGCCGCAGGGCCGTGAAATCTTTCCCATGCTCAGCGTGGAGGAGAACCTGAAGATTTCCCTGGGCGGACGCCGCGACAAGCTGCGCCAGGTGCCCGAACATATCTACGGCATGTTCCCCGTGCTCAAGGAAATGCGGCATCGCCGTGGCGGCGACCTGTCCGGTGGCCAGCAGCAACAGCTGGCCATAGGCCGTGCCCTGGTGCTGGAACCCAAGCTGCTAATCCTGGACGAGCCTACGGAAGGCATACAGCCCAATATCGTTCGCGAGATCGGTGAGGTGATCAAACGCCTGAACCGCGAACAGGGGCTGACCGTGCTACTTGTCGAGCAGAAACTGCCCTTTGCGCGGCAGGTGGCCAGCGATTTCCATATCCTGGAAAAAGGCCGGCTGGTGGCGGAAGGCGCCATTGCCGACCTCAACGATGACGTGGTACAGGAATATCTCAGCGTCTGAGGCAGCTGCCACGAAATTCTTTCAGGCTGTCATTCCCGCGAAGGCGGGAATCTTCATGACATGCAGCGGGCCTTGAAAGAGGCCCTGCAAGAGATCAGGAGATTCCCGCCTTCGCGGGAATGACGAGTTAACGCAGGGCGTTCAGGAACATAAACCCCATAAAAAAGCCCGGCATGACCGGGCTTTTTACTGTGCCTCTGTTCAGGCAGTCACTGCCTTGCTGCGCCGCCATTTGCGCCACTTCCAGGCAATCACCAGCACCAGCAGCCCCAGGACCACAAAAAAGATCGTGTTGAAAACCGGGAACGGCTCCTGCGTGTCCGGCCAGGCTTCAAGGTTCACCGCATTGGGGAACATGCCGAACATGGGAATGCGCCAGCCGTAGTAAGTGGCCAGGGCATACTGGCTGTTGTCGCGCGCCAGCAGCTGGGCACGGCCCTGCACTTCGGAAGAATCGAATTTCAGGTACCAGGGGAAGTTGAAGCGGGTGTCTTCATTGCGGAAAACGCGGACTTCATTGGTCTCCGCATCCGCCGTGTAGATGAAGAAGACATCACGGGTGCCTTCCAGTGCCTTCTGCGGATCGACAAACTTGCCGCTGAGGTCTATGCGCTTCACCTCATGCCCGTTGACATGCACCACCTCGTGATGCGGCAGGGAATAGGCCAGCAGCAGGCCGAAAGCCACCAGGACCAGCACCAGCAGGGTCCACAGCACCGCACGTACCTTCTTCATTCTTCTTTTCTCCTGTTACCGCCTCCCTCCATGTCTGGGAGGCCATGGCCGACTCTAGCAGAGGCCGGCGGGCTTATTCATCCCTGTCCCGGCCTGCCCCCGACCCCGACCCCGAGCCGGAGGAAAGCCCCCTTCGCCCCGGGCTGGGTGAAGGACCACTGCCCCTGAACAAATGCCGTCAAAGACGCTGGGCCCCGGCCTTCGCCGGGGCGACAGTGGAGTTAGTAGCTGAGGGCAGAGATGTATTCAGCCTCAGGGCTGCAAATTCCGTTACAGGGCTAAATCCGCCTCAGGCCTTCAAGGTCGCCATGTCGATCACGAAGCGGTATTTCACATCGCTTTTTTCCAGGCGCTCATAGGCCTTGTTGATGTCCTGGATGGCGATCAGCTCGATATCGCAGGCGATATGGTGCAGGGCGCAGAAATCCAGCATCTCCTGGGTTTCACGTATGCCGCCTATGAAGGAACCGGCGAAGCTGCGGCGCTGCCCGGTCAGGCTGAACACCTGCACCGGCAGGGCTTCCGGCGGCAGGCCCACCTGGCAGAGCGTGCCGTCACG
>DASUXS010000056.1:0-2948 GCA_036377855.1 Moraxellaceae bacterium | reverse complement strand
GTTTTCGCCGCGCTGACAGCCCTGGGCATTGCGGTCTGGACCTTGCTGGGCCTGCAGCGCCAGGTGAAGGAAGACGTGCTGGCCATCGACAACTTTGCCGAAAACTATTTCCGCTATGGCAACCGCCAGCGCCCGCAGATGCATTTTGCCGAAGCCTCCCTGTTGCTGGCGCATCTCGACCAGTACGGCACCGAGTTGCGGGCTGGCAAGGCCAACGCCAGGCCGGCAGACAATCTGGGGGAATTCCCGCTGTCGCAGGATGATGCCGCAGGCCTGTTTGGCGACAATGCGGCCCAGCCGGCCAAGGCGGCGCCGGGCAAGGCTCCCAGGCAGCCGGTTTCTGCCGTGGAAAACCTGAGCACGGAAATTTTCCGCGCCTATGACATCCGTGGCGTGGTGGGCAAGGGGCTGACGCCTGAACTGGCCCGTGCGCTGGGCCGGGCCATAGGCAGCGAGGCGGCGGCACGTGGCGAGGTGACGGTGGTGGTCGGACGCGACGGCCGTCTTTCCGGTCCCGAGCTGGCCGGTGCGTTGATCGAAGGCCTGCGCGCCAGCGGCCGTGACGTGATCGATGTCGGCATGGTGCCGACACCGGTGCTGTATTTCGCTGCCAAGACCATTGGTTCCGGCAGCGGCGTGATGGTGACTGGCAGCCACAATCCGGCCGATTACAACGGCTTCAAGATCATGATTGCCGGCGACACGCTGGCGGGTGACGACATCCAGGCGCTGCGCCAGCGCATCGAGAAATCCGATTTCAGCAGCGGCACCGGCGGCCTCAGCCAGGTGAATGTGGCCAACGATTATGTCGAGCGTGTGTCCTCTGACATCGCCCTGGCACGTCCCGTTCGTGTGGTGGTGGATGCCGGCAATGGTGTGGCCGGCGCCATCGGCCCGCGTGTGCTGGAAGCCATGGGCTGTACGGTGATTCCGCTGTTCTGCGAAGTGGACGGGACCTTCCCCAACCACCATCCGGATCCCAGCAAGCCGGAAAACCTGGAAGACCTGATGGGTGTGGTGGCCGCCAACAATGCCGACATCGGCATCGCCTTCGACGGCGACGGCGACCGCATCGGCGTGGTGACGGCCGGTGGCAAGAACATCTTCCCCGACCGTCTCATGATGCTTTATGCCAAGCATGTGCTGACCACGAATCCGGGCGCCGACATCATTTTCGACGTGAAGTGCACGCGCGACCTGCCGGCGCTGATCAGCAGCCTGGGCGGCCGTCCGGTGATGTGCAAGACCGGCCACTCCTTCATCAAGGGCAAGCTCAAGGAAACCGGTGCGGCACTGGCCGGCGAGATGAGCGGCCACATTTTCTTCAATGACCGCTGGTTCGGTTTCGACGACGGCATTTATTCCGCGGCGCGCCTGCTGGAAATCCTGTCGCTGGAGGCCGGTGACTCCGACCAGGTGTTCGAGGAGTTCCCGGAAAATCCGTCCACGCCGGAAATCAATATTCCGGTGCCGGACGAAAGCAAGTTCGGTGTGATGGAGGCGCTCAAGTTCAGCGCCAGCTTCCCGGATGCCAACATCATCACCATCGATGGCCTGCGCGTGGAATTCCCGGACAGCTGGGGCCTGGTGCGCGCCTCCAACACTACGCCCTGCCTGGTGGCCCGTTTCGAGGGCAAGACGCCGCAGGCGCTGGCCGAGGTGCAGGAAAAGTTCAAGGCCTTGCTGCTGGGCGTGGACGCCTCGCTCAAGTTGCCTTTTTGATTCATGCCTGACTGCAGTGGAAAACGGAAATGGCCCTGACACGTGATACCGCCCTCAACATTGCCCAGGTACTGACCGAGGCATTGCCTTACATCCAGCGCTTCCATGGCAAGACCATCGTGGTGAAGTACGGCGGCAACGCCATGACCGAGCCCGAGCTGGAGAATTCCTTTGCGCGCGACATCGTGCTGCTGAAGACCGTGGGCCTGAACCCCATTGTCGTGCACGGCGGCGGTCCCCAGATTGGCGACCTGCTGACGCGCATTGGCAAGGAGTCGAAATTCATCGACGGCATGCGTGTCACCGATGAAGAAACCATGGATGTGGTGGAAATGGTGCTGGGTGGCCAGGTCAACAAATCCATCGTCAGCCTCATCAACCAGAACGGCGGCCGCGCCATCGGCCTGACCGGCAAGGATGGCAACCTGATCCGCGCCAGGAAGATGCTGCTGAGCAAGACCAACGAAAAGGGCAAGGTCGAACAGATCGACATCGGCCATGTCGGCGAAGTTGCCGGCATCAAGACCGATGTGGTGGAAATGGTGATCGCCTCGGATTTCATTCCGGTGATCGCACCGGTGGGCGTGGGTGATGAAGGCGAGTCCTACAACATCAATGCCGACCTGGTGGCGGGCAAGGTGGCCGAGGCGCTGAAGGCCGAGAAGCTCATCCTGCTCACCAACATCCCGGGCGTGATGGACAAGGACAAGAAGGTGCTGACCGGCCTGTCCACGCAGGACATTGATGAGCTGATCGCCGACGGCACCATCTACGGCGGCATGCTGCCCAAGATCGCCTGTGCCCTGGATGCCGTCAAAGGCGGTGTGATCAGCGCCCATATCATCGATGGCCGTGTACCGCATGCCACCCTGCTGGAGGTCTTTACGGACGAAGGCATGGGCACGCTGATCACGAACAAGAAAAACACCAAGAAACGGCGGCAGGCCTGAGGGCTGCTGCGCAAGGAGGCAGGCATGAGCGTTGCCGAACCGAAAATATCGCGTCGCGAACACATCCTGCAGGCGCTGGCTGCCATGCTGGAGAGCCAGCCGGGTGCGCGCATCACCACCGCGGCCCTGGCCAAGGAAGTGGGCGTCACCGAAGCCGCGCTGTACCGGCACTTCCCCAGCAAGGCCCGCATGTTCGAGGGGCTGATCGAGTTCATCGAGGAAGTGGTGTTCACGCGCGTCAGCCTCATCCTGCAGGAAGAGCAGGATGCGCGCCGC
>DASUXS010000055.1:0-2954 GCA_036377855.1 Moraxellaceae bacterium | reverse complement strand
ATCCTGCAGGTCGCTGGTGTCGTAAACGCCCAGACGGAAACTGCTGCCCGCCTCCGCCAATTTGTCACGCAGGCCCTCATCGATTTCCGGTGCCACCACATGCACACGGGCACCGGCCCGCAGCAGCATGGCGGCCTTGCGCGCGGCCACATCACCGCCCCCCACCACCAGGCAGCGCTGTTCGCGGACTTTCAGAAATATCGGGAGGTAATCCATCTTGCCTGCCTGCTGTGTTTAGTTGCGCGCTGTCTTCTGTTCTCCCTCTCCCTCCGGGAGAGGGCTGGGGTGAGGGACGGCGGTCGTTGTTGCCACCGGCAGTGGCTAAGGCAAAGGCCGCCCCTCACCCTAACCCTCTCCCAGAGGGAGAGGGGATAAAAGCGCTGTTTAGAGAGAAATCTTCTCCACCCCACCCATATACGCACGCAGCACTTCCGGCACCGTCACGCTGCCATCTTCATTCTGGTAGTTCTCCAGCACCGCCACCAGCGTACGCCCCACCGCCAGGCCCGAGCCATTCAGCGTATGCAGCAGCTCCGGCTTGCCAGCCTCGTTACGGAAACGTGCCTGCAGGCGACGTGCCTGGAAGGATTCAAAATTCGAGCAGGAGGAAATCTCGCGATACTTGCCCTGCCCCGGCAGCCAGACTTCGATGTCATAGGTCTTGGCGGCGGAAAAGCCCATGTCGCCGCCGCAGAGCACGATGACGCGGTAAGACAGGCCCAGCAGCTGCAGGATTTTTTCGGCCTGGCCGGTCAGTTCTTCCAGCGCACGATAGGAATCTTCCGGCTTGACGATCTGCACCAGTTCCACCTTTTCAAACTGGTGCTGGCGGATCAGGCCGCGGGTGTCCTTGCCGTAGGAACCGGCCTCGGAACGGAAGCAAGGCGTGTGCGCGACAAATTTCAGCGGCAGTTTTTCCGTGGGCACGATCTCGTCACGCACGATATTGGTGACCGGCACTTCCGCGGTGGGAATCAGGTAGTAGGGCTTTTCGTCACCGGTCTTGAACAGGTCTTCCTCGAACTTGGGCAGCTGGCCGGTGCCGCGCAGGCTGTCGGCGTTGACGAGGTAAGGCACATAGACCTCCTCGTAGCCATGCTGTCCCGTATGCGTATCCAGCATGAACTGCGTCAGCGCACGCTGCAGGCGGGCCAGCGGGCCTTTCAGCACCGAGAAACGGCTGCCGGAAATCTTCACCGCAGTTTCAAAATCCAGCAGGCCCAGGGCCTCGCCCAGGTCGGCATGATCCTTGGGCGTGAAGGAAAATTCGCGGATGGTGCCGACACGGCGCAGCTCGACATTGTCTTCCTCGCCCTTGCCCGCCGGCACGGATTCATGCGGCAGGTTGGGAATGGTGAGCTGCAGGCCTTCGAACTCAGCCTGCACGGCTTCCAGGCCGGCCTGGGCTTCTTTCAGCTTGTCGCCGATGGCATTCATTTCCGCCATCACTGCGGACACGTCTTCGCCCTTGGCCTTGGCCTGGCCTATGCGCTTGGAGCCGGCATTGCGTTCCGACTGCAGCTTTTCGGTTTCGGTCTGCAGGGCTTTGCGCTTCTCTTCCAGGCCGGCAATGGCGGCCTTGTCCAGGGCGACATGGCGTACCGCCAGGCGATTGGCCACAAATTCGATATCGCTACGCAGCAGTTTCGGGTCCAGCATGATGGCTCTTCTTTAATAAGGTCGTTGGAAATATCAGGTGAATTGCTTGGCCAGCATGGCGCCGGCAATCGTAGCGAGCAGGCAGATGCCCAGGCTCGCAAAAATATTGACGGCCGCCAAAGGCAGGCGGCCATCTTCAATCAGTTTCCAGGTTTCCCAGCTGAAGCTGGAAAACGTGGTGAAGCCCCCCATGACACCGGTGACCAGCAAGAGGCGGTAGTTTTCACGCCATTCACCAGCGCGCAGCAGCGTGACCATGATCAGGCCGATCAGGAGGCTGCCCACGACATTCACGAACAGCGTGCCCCAAGGGAAAGGCGATTGTGCCCAGCGATTCACCGCCAGCGCCGCCAGATAGCGCGCCACGGAGCCCAGTGCTCCGCCGAGGGCGACCAGCAACAAGGGATGCAGGGCACTCATGATTTCACCTTGCGGCGCGGAATGCGCTGCCATTCACTGGCCGCATCCTTCTCGCGCAGGTATTTCAGTTTCTCGCCGATCTTGATTTCCAGGCCGCGCGGCACCGGCTCGTAGAAACGTTCCTGGGCAATGGCTTCCGGCAGATAGGATTCACCGGCCACATAGGCCTCGGGGAAATCATGGGCGTAATGGTATTCCGCGCCATAGCCCTGCTCTTTCATCAGCTTGGTCGGGGCATTGCGCAGATGCAGCGGGACCTCCAGGGAACCGGTATCCGCCACGCGTTTACGTATGGTGTTCCAGGCGGTGTACTCGGCATTGCTTTTCGGCGCTGCTGCCAGATAGGCCACGGCCTGGGCAATGGCCAGCTCGCCTTCGGGCGAACCCAGGCGTTCCTGCACATCCCAGGCATTCAGGCACAGCGGCAAGGCGCGCGGATCGGCATTACCGATATCCTCGCTGGCCATGCGGACAACACGACGTGCCACATACAGCGGATCACAACCACCGTCGAGCATGCGCGCCAGCCAGTACAGCGCACCGTCCGGATTGCTGCCGCGCACGGATTTGTGCAGGGCGGAAATCTGGTCGTAGAAATACTCGCCCTGTTTGTCGAAGCGGCGGGCATTGCCCAGCAGGCTTTCCGACACCACGGCTTCGCTGATCTCGCCGCCTTCGGAGAGATCAGCGGCAATCTCCAGGATGTTCAGGGCACGCCGGGCATCGCCATCGGCGGCACGGGCGATCTGGCGCAGGGCCGTTTCTTCCGCCTTTACCTTCAGGCTGCCCAGGCCACGCTTTTCATCCGTCAGCGCCTGCTGCACCAGGCGCAGCAGGTCTTCTTCTTCCAGGCTGCGCAGCACATAGACGCGGGC
>DASUXS010000054.1:0-7288 GCA_036377855.1 Moraxellaceae bacterium | reverse complement strand
TGATATCGATGTTGCCATAGAAGCCGGGCTGGCCAACCGACACCGACACCCCGACATCCGCGGCATGGACGGGCGCCGTCGCCAGCAGCAAGGCGGCGGCGGAAGTGAACAGGGGAGCAATATGCAGGGCTTTCATGAGGTGTTTCTCCTTGGGGATTACACCTGATTAAACGTCCTGTCGCAGAAAACGGTTGACCCGGCTACGAAACTGTCACCAAACACGTCAGAAACGATAAAGAAAAAGTGGGGACAAATAGCCTCGCTGCATATTGCCAATACGGCAAAGCGTACTCAGCGATTACCGATGCCGCGGCAATCCATGGGCAGCAGCAAGGGGCCCACCGTGGTACGGTCATTGGCTGCCGCTTCCATGCCATTGGGCAGCGGAGAATAGCCGCAGACCCAGGCCACCGGTGTTTGCGGAGAATCGCGTACCACCGCCGCGCGTACGCTCAGTATCTTGCCCTGCAGGGCCTTGGTGGCCTTATTGCCGAAATGGATGTGGAAGGCGCCATTCTGCATCTCGATGGCACGCACATAGTTGCCCACGAGTTTTTCCGCTGCCGGCAACTCCACATCCTCGCTGCGCTCAGGCAGCAGGCCGCCGGCCTCATGGAAGGCCTCGACCCTGGTCTTGAGCGTATCCAGCATTTTCAGCGATTCCGCCACCTGCTCCTTGCCGGCATCGGCAAACTGGCGCGGCACCACCATCATCGCCAGCAGGGCGATGATGGCCAGCACGACCAGCAGTTCGACAAGGGTGAAGCCTTTGGTGGCGGACATGGTTTTTCTTTTTCTCGTTCTCGGTTTCCCGGAGGGCCGTCAGGCCGTGCTGCCTTCCAGCTGGCGCCAGGTCAGGTAAAGACGCAGGTCGAACTCCAGCTGGGCATAACCGGGCAGCATGTGTTCGCAGAGTTGGTAGAACGCTTTGTTGTGCTCCATTTCCCGCAGATGGGCCAGTTCGTGCACCACGATCATATGCAGAAACTCCGGCGCTGTATCGCGGAAAAGCGCGGCAATACGGATTTCCTTGCGCGCCTGCAGGCGGCCGCCGTGCGGTCGCGAGATGGCGGTGTGCAGGCCCAGGGCATGCTTCACCACATCCAGCTTGCTGTCGTAGAGCACCTTGTCGACGGTGGGGGCATTGCGCATATGCGCCTGGCGCAGGTCGTTGATATAGCGGTAAAGGGCCTTGTCGGTCTGGATGTCGTGGCGGTGGGGATAGCGTTGCTGCAGATAGGGCCCGAGCTGACCGTCGCGGACCAAGGTCCGGACGCGGCTCAGCAGGGTATCGGGATAGCCGGCGAGGAAACGCCAGGCACGGGCATCGTCACTCAATGTCAGCTACTCACCGGCATAAATGGCCTGGCCATCCTGCTGCAGTACATAGCCTTTCCAGGGCAGCAGCTTGAGCGCGCCCGCTTCCCAGGAGTGGCTGCCCTCCTCGCCCTGGCGCAGCAGCACCAGGGAGCCCTTGCCCCCCGGCAGGAAAATTTCCGCACGCGCCTGCGCCGTATCGAAGAGCAGGTAAGCCACCAGGCTGCCTTCGGCATTGCCGCCTACGGGATTGAGCAGGATGCCGTCCTCGAAAATGCGCAGGCATTTTTCCCGCACCTGCGACCAGCTGTAGCCGGCCGATGCCTTGCAGCCATGGGCATCCTGGTCACCGCCCGCCATCCCTTCCACCGGCACGGCCGGGGCCGGAGCCACAGCGGCCGGAGCCGCTGTGGTTTCCGGAGCAGGTGCCGGCGGCACCACGGGGTCGGAGGGCTTGTTGCAGGCGGCCAGCAGGAGCAGCAGGCCCAGTGCCGGCAACAGGCGCAGAGGGGTTTTCATCATCACTCTCCCTGTAGAAACATCCATGGCAACCGTAACGCTAGACAATCAGAAGGGGTGAAACAATGGGGTCAGCGTTACATCAGTTTTCAGCCATGAAACGAGTCCCGCCCGGAATGTCGCGGCACCCGAGCGGCTTCAGGCGCGAAAAGTCTCGACAATAGGACAACAGGGACTGCCGGCCTCGTCGGCACACTGCGCCACCAAGGTGCGCAGGCGGTCCGCCAGGGCCTGCATGTCGGCGATGCGCTGCTCGATATCCGCCAGCCGTTCCGATGCCAGTCCGCGGATGCGGGCACGGTCGCTGACCGCATCCAGCTGCAGCAGCTCGCGGATTTCCTCCAGCGCAAACCCGGCCTCCTTGGCGCGGCGTATGAATTGCAGCTGCTGCAGGTGGCCAGCACTGTAATGGCGATAGCTGCCCTGCGCCGCCGGCTCTTCCAGCAGGCCGATACGCTGGTAGTAGCGTACGGTTTCCACATTCACGCCTGCCGCCGCAGCCAGCTTGCCGATGGTGAATTCGCTCATGGATGTTGACTCCGTACCCGGGTACGGCCCGTAGCATGCCTGCAGAGACACTAAGCTGTCACCCGTCACGGAGGTCGCATGAATCATTCCCATACCCCGCAGCATCCCCACAAGCATCACCCCGAACAGGGCGGAGACCAGGCGACCGGCAGCTGCTGCGGCAGCAAGCCGGCCACTCCCGAACCCAAGCCGGCAGCCAGCGGCAGTTGCTGCGGCGGCAGCGGCACGGCCTCCGCCCACTGGCTGCGCGATCCGGTCTGCGGCATGAATGTGGACCGCAGCAGTCCGCATCACACGAGCCACCAGGGCCAGGAATATTATTTCTGCAGCATGCACTGCCTGCATAAATTCACGGCGACTCCGGAACGCTACCTGCAGAAAGAAAAGCCCGCGGCCGCTCCTGTGCCCGAAGGCACGCTCTACACCTGCCCCATGCATCCGGAAATCGTGCAGGAAGGCCCGGGCGACTGCCCCAAATGCGGCATGGCGCTGGAGCCCATGGCCGTCACCGCCGAGCATGACGACACCGAACTGCGCGCCATGACGCGCCGCTTCTGGATCAGCGTGCTGTTCAGCGTACCGCTGCTCCTGCTCACCATGACGGAAATGCTGCCCGGCCTGAACTGGCATCACCGCTTCGGCGCCAGCTATGGCTGGCTGCAGCTGGCCCTGGCCAGTCCCGTGGTGCTGTGGGCCGCCGCACCGTTTTTCCGGCTGATGCTGCAATCCTTCCGCAACCGCCATCTCAATATGTTCAGCCTGATAGGCCTGGGCGTGGCCGCGGCCTACGGTTTCAGCGTCGTCGCCCTGCTCTTTCCACAGATCATTCCCGAGAGCTTCCGCCAGGGCGGCATGATGCCGCTGTATTTCGAAGCATCGGCCGTGATCGTGGCGCTGGTGTTGCTGGGCCAGGTGCTGGAACTGCGGGCCCGCGCCCAGACCGGCGATGCCCTGCGCAGCCTGCTGAAACTCGCGCCGGAAAAAGCCAACCGCATCACGGAGCAAGGCGAGGAAAGCGTGTTCCTGCACGCCGTGCAGACCGGCGACCACCTGCGCGTGAAGCCCGGTGAAAAAATCCCGGTGGATGGCCGCGTGCTGGAAGGCCGCTCCAGCGTGGATGAATCCATGATCACCGGCGAGCCGCTGCCGGTGGAAAAAACCGCGGGCGCCGCCGTCACTGGCGGCACGCTGAACCAGAACGGCACCCTGGTGATGGAGGCAGAAAAAATCGGCAAGGACACGCTGCTGGCGCGTATCGTCGATCTGGTCAACCAGGCCTCGCGTTCACGCGCTCCCATACAGCGCCTGGCCGACCAGGTGGCGGGCTGGTTCGTGCCGCTGGTGATTGCCGTTGCCGTCGTGGCCTTCCTGGGCTGGTGGTGGTTCGGGCCGGCGCCGGCGCTGAACCATGCGCTGGTGGCGGCGATTTCCGTGCTCATCATCGCCTGCCCCTGTGCCCTGGGCCTGGCTACGCCCATGTCCATCATGACCGGGGTCGGCCGTGGGGCCGGCGAAGGCATATTGATCAAGGATGCGGCGGCGCTGGAGCAGCTGCACCGTGTCGACACCGTGATCGTGGACAAGACCGGCACGCTGACCGAGGGCCGGCCGGCACTGGTCGCAGTGCAGGCGCTCGATGGCGATGAAAATACGCTGTTGCAGCTCGCTGCCAGCCTGGATGCGCTGAGCTCGCATCCCATCGCGCAAACGCTGGTGAATGCCGCGCGGGAACGCGGCCTGCCGCTGCTGGCCGTGGACAATTTCTCGGATGTGCCGGGCGCCGGTGTGCAGGGTGACATCAACGGCGCAGCAATACAGCTGGGCAATGAAAGGATGTTCAGCGACAGCAGCATTGCCCTGGGCGCCTTGCAGGAAGAGGCCGGCAAGCGGCGCAGCCAGGGCCAGACGGTGATGGTGCTCAGCCGCAACCGCGAAGCCCTGGGCCTTATCGCCGTCGCCGACCGCCTCAAGGACAGCACGGCCGAAGCCGTGGCCGACCTCAAGGCCCAGGGCATACGCCTGGTCATGCTCACCGGCGACAACCGCGCCACCGCGGAAAGCATTGCCCGCGAACTCGGCATCGATGAAGTGCATGCGGAAATCCGGCCCGAGGAAAAGCATCGCGAAGTGAAACGCCTGCAGGCGGAGGGCCGTTGCGTGGCCATGGCGGGTGACGGCATCAACGATGCGCCGGCGCTGGCGCAGGCCGACATCGGCATCGCCATGGGCAATGGCACTGACATCGCCATGCAGTCCGCCGGCGTGGTGCTGGTGAAAGGCGACCTGCGCGGCATCGCGCGTGCGTTGCGCCTGAGTCGCGCGACCATGGGCAATATCCGGCAGAACCTGTTCTTCGCCTTCATCTACAACTTTGTCGGCGTGCCGCTGGCGGCGGGCCTGCTCTATCCCTTCTTCGGCCTGCTGCTTTCTCCCATGGTGGCCAGCCTGGCCATGAGCCTGAGCTCGGTGTCGGTGATCGCGAATGCGCTGCGGCTGCGCAAGCTCGGGCTCTGAGCCCTACCGCAAATGCAGGGACCGGCAAATGCCGGCCCCCTGCATGCCGCCCCCAGGCAGCAGGAAAACCTGTGCGGCAGGCCCCTGACTTCGTATGGATACGGTGAAGCGTCGTCTGACAACTTCTGCCGCGTTGCCGGGCCTGCTGACAGATTTCTGACAGAACTGCGTAGAAAGGCCGGCACAGGCAACAAGAAGGCGGCGTTGCCGCCACAGGCCAGCTGTTTCAATGGACGTTCCGCGACGAGATAAGGAATGTCCCATGACCGGCATCCAGCGCCGCCGTCTTTTGCTGCCAGCCTTCCTGCTCAGCCTGCTGGCCCTGTTCGCCCTCTGCGAGTGGCGCGGCTGGCCTTTCCTGCGCCAACCCCTGGAACAGCAGCTCAGCAGCAAGCTGCAAAGGGATGTCAGTTTCGGCGACGACTTCCGCCTGCATCTGCTAGGTTCGATACGCATCAGCACGGATCGTTTCCATATCGCCGGTGCGGCATGGGAAGGCACTGCCCCCGCGCTGCTGGAGGCGCGCGACATCCGCCTGCAACTGCCCTACCGCAGTGTCCTGGGCAAGCTGCGCGGTGAGGGCCAGCCGCTGGATATCACGCTGCTGGAAGCCGGCGATGTGCAGGCCCGCCTGCAACGCGACACCCGGGGCCGCGCCAACTGGCAGTTCGGTGAAGCTTCAGCCGCAGGCGGGGCTTTTCCACGCTTCCGGCGCCTGATCGTGCATAGCGGTCATGTCGAGGTTCAGGATGCCTTGCTGCCTTTGCAGCTGCAGGCTGATGCACGCACCACGGAAGGCAGCGAGGAAAAAGAACCCGGGCTGCATGTCACCGCGCGGGGCCGTTTCCAGGACAAGGCTTTCCGCGCCGAAGCACATTCGCCCGGCGCCCTGCCCCTGGTGGCCCCCGAAGGTGCCGGTATTCCCGTGGCGCTGACGCTGGAGGCCGAGCTGGCGCAGAACCGGCTGCATTTCGATGGCTATGCCAGGGACCTGCTGCATTTCGGCGGCCTCAATGGCGACTTCTCCCTGAAAGGGCCTTCACTCGCCACGCTGGGTGATGCCGTGGGGGCCACCCTGCCCACCACCGCCGCCTACAGCAGCAGCGGCCGTATCCGCAAACAGAAAACCCTGTGGACCGTCTCTGTGCAGGAATTCGATGTCGGCCGCAGCCATCTCAGCGGCCTCTTCCATTACGACACCGCACGCCAGCGCCCGCTGCTGAAAGGCGAACTGGGCGGCAGCGTGCTGGCCCTGGCCGACCTGGCACCGGCCCTCGGGGCCGCTCCCGACAAGGCCACGGCGGTGAAAACGGAAAACAAGACCGGCCGCCTGCTGCCGCAACGCGAATTCGACATTCCCTCGCTGCATCGCATGGATGCCGACGTCACCGTGAATATCGAACGCGTGGAACTGGGCAGTGTGTTTGCCCTGCCCCTGCAGCCGCTGCAGGGCCATCTCACCCTGGACCAGGGTGAACTCCAGCTCGAACGCCTGCTGGCGCGCACCGCCGATGGCGAAGTCAGCGGGCAGCTGAAACTGGATGCGCGCCAGCCGCAACAACCTTTGTGGGCCGCCGATGTGCAGTGGTCCGGACTCAAGCTGGAGAAATGGCTGAAAGCCCGCAATGAATTCGCGCGGACCTCGGAGCGCCTGCCTTCCAAAACGCCGCCCAAGACCGTGGCACCGCCCTTTGTCACCGGCGAGCTGGGCGGACAGGCAAAACTGCAGGGCCGTGGCCGCTCCACCGCCGACATGTTGGCCAGCCTGCAGGGCCGCACCCAGGTCTGGATAAAAGACGGCAGCGTGTCGCAGCTCTTGGTCGAAGGCATGGGCCTGGATGCCGCGCAGGCCACCGGCCTGCTGATACGCGGCGACAAGGACATCAGCCTGCGTTGCGCCGCGGTGGGCCTGAAAGCGGACAAGGGCGTGCTGGCCACCGAGACTGGTATCGTGGACACGCCGGACTCGCTGATCGTGATGGACGGGAAGATTTCCCTGGCGGAAGAAAAGCTGGACCTGACCCTGCGCGCCAAACCGCATGACATCAGTCCGCTGTCGCTGCGTGCGCCGCTGCATGTACGCGGCAGCTTTGCCCAGCCCAAGGTGCGTCCCGATGGCAGCACCGTGGGTTTGAAAGTCGGTGCAGCCGCCCTGCTGGGCATTGTGGTGACACCCCTGGCTGTCTTGGTTCCGCTTATAGATCCCGGCTCTTCCGACAAAGGCCAGGGTTGTGCCCAGACACTGGCGGAACTGAAAAAGATTCCGGCGACGCCGCCGGCGATGAAGGCCGCCCTGCGGGAAGAAAAGAGCAGTACCCGCACACGTTGAGGCCGCTAATCTCTTGGGGCGTGGCTATTCCCCCTGCAGCGTCGCTACGAGACGCCGGCTACCTCCGTGCTGGCGGAATTC
>DASUXS010000053.1:0-3527 GCA_036377855.1 Moraxellaceae bacterium | reverse complement strand
CTGGGGCGAAGGGGGAATAAAACGAAGCGAAGCTTCGTTCCCCCGTAGCGCCATCTGCCTACCGGCGGATGGCAGGGGAGCGGGGCTGGGGTGAGGGCAGCGGCCTCGGAAATTTCAGAACAGCCGGTTCAGGCCGTTCAGGGCGGCCACGCGATAGGCCTCGGCCATGGTCGGATAATTAAAGGTGGTGTTCACGAAATAGCGGATGGTGTTGGCGCCATTCTTCTGCTGCATGATCGCCTGCCCGATATGCACGATCTCGGCGGCGTTGTCTCCGAAGCAATGTATGCCCAGGATTTCTTCCGTCTCGCGATGGAACAGGATTTTCAGCATGCCCGCCGTTTCCCCGGAAATCTGCGCCCGCGCCAGGTGCCGGAAAAACGCCTGCCCCACTTCATAAGGCACCTTGGCCTCGGTGAGCTGCTTCTCCGTCTTCCCGATGGAGGAAATCTCGGGAATCGTATAAATCCCGGTAGGCACTTCATCCACGCGCGGCACATCACTGGAACCGACTAGATGCGCCGCCGCGCAACGCCCCTGGTCATAGGCGGCAGAAGCCAAAGCCGGAGGACCAATCACATCCCCCGCTGCAAAAACATGCGCCACCTCGGTGCGGTAATGCTCATCCACTTTCAGCTGGCCACGGCTGTTGGCCTTGAGCCCCGCCTTGTCCAGCGCCAGCGTCTCCGTATTACCGCTGCGACCGTTGCACCAGAGGATGGCATCCGCCTTGATCTTCTTGCCGGATTTCAGATGCAGCACCACGCCATCATCCTGCGTCTCCAGCTGCTCGTACTCCTCCTGGTTGCGCACCAGCACGCCCAGCTCGCGCAAGTAGTAAGACAGCGCATCGGCAATCTCGTCATCCAGGTATGAAAGCAGCTGCGCCTGCGTATTGATGAGGTCGACCTTGTAGCCCAGGCCCACGAAGATGGAGGCGTACTCGCAGCCGATCACCCCGGCGCCATAGATGATGAGTTTGCGCACCGGATAGCTGAGCGTGAGGATCTTGTCGGAATCGAAGACGCGGGGATGCGTGAAGTCTATGTCTTCGGGATGGTAGGGCCGGCTGCCCGTGGCCACGATGGCGTGCTCGAACTCCAGCGTTTCCTTGATGCCGCCTTCGCGCGGATTGATGGCCAGGCGGTGCGGGCTTTCGAAGCTGGCCAGGCCGGCATACACATCCACCAGGTTGCGGTCGTAGAAGCCGGTATGCACGGCGACCTGGCTGTCGATGATCTTGTGGGCCCGCGCCAGCACCTGGGACAGCGGCACATTGCGCAGCTCGCCTACGCGCTGGAACAGCGGGTCGCGCTGGTAGCGCATCAGGTTCCAGACGGTCTGGCGCAGGGCCTTGGAGGGGATGGTGCCCAGGTGCACGCAGTTGCCACCCAGGCGGCCGCGGTCGTCGACCATGGCCACGCGCCGGCCTTCCTTCACCAGTTTCATGGCCGCGCCTTCACCGGCGGGGCCGGCCCCGATCACCACCACGTCATAGGGTCTGCGCATTACTGCCTCCGCGGGCGCTTTTCAAGAGGCCACAGTTTACCAGTCCAGGACAGGTTTCCGGCGTTGCTGGGGTATACTCCCCGGCCTGCCTGCCCCGTGCCGTGAGATGCCCATGAGCCAGTTGCCCGACGCCCCCAGCCCTGCCACCCCCCTTCCCGGGAAGGTGGAGACCGGGGTCAAGCTGCGCGGCGCCGAGAAAGTGGCCCGTATCCCGGTCAAGGTCATCCCCACGGTGGAGCTGCCGCGCAAGCCGGACTGGATACGCGTGCGCATCAGCAATCCCGGCGAAGTGGCCCGTATCAAGGGCATGCTGCGCGAGCAGAAACTGCACACCGTCTGCGAAGAGGCGGCCTGCCCCAACCTGCCGGAATGCTTCGGCGGCGGCACCGCCACCTTCATGATCATGGGTGACATCTGCACCCGCCGCTGCCCCTTCTGCGACGTGGCCCATGGCCGCCCCAAGCCGCTGGACGCGGACGAACCCCGCCATCTCGCGGAAACCGTGCAGAACCTGAAGCTGAAATACGTGGTGGTCACCTCGGTGGACCGCGACGACCTCAAGGACGGCGGCGCCCAGCATTTCGTGGACTGCGTGCGTGAAACCCGCGCCCTGAACCCCAAGACCCGCATTGAAATCCTGGTGCCCGACTTCCGCGGCCGCATGGACATTGCCCTGCGCCTGATGCAGGAATGCCCGCCCGATGTCTTCAACCACAATATCGAAACCGTGCCCCGCCTCTACAAGGCCATACGCCCGGGCTCGGACTACCAGCATTCGCTGACGCTGCTGAAGCGCTTCAAGGAGGAATGCCCGGACGTGGCCAGCAAATGCGGCATCATGGTCGGCATCGGTGAAACCAAAGAGGAAGTGTTCGGCGTGCTGGACGACCTGCGTGCGCACAATGTGGAGCTGGTCACCATAGGCCAGTACCTGCAGCCGTCCAAGCAGCATGCCCCGGTGGACCGTTTCGTGACGCCGGAAGAATTCGCCGAATACGCGGCATACGGCCGCAAGCTGGGCTTCCGCAATATCTGGAGCGGCCCCATGGTGCGCTCCTCCTACCATGCCGACCTGCAGTTCGACGGTGTCGCCGTCGACGACGTGAAGCGCGTACGCGCTTCACAGGCCTGATTCGAACGGACCGCCGCGCCTATGGATTTCGGCAGCTGGGATGTCGGCGACTGGTACCTCACCCTGCGTGCCTGGCTGATCGCCCATCCCGACGCCATCATCGCCAGCATCTTCCTGCTGGCCATGATAGAAGCCGTGGCCGTCATCGGCGTCATCATCCCCGCCATTCCGCTGTTCTTCGTGCTCTGCGTGCTGGCCGCGCATGCGGAAATCCCGCTGCACACCCTCTTCATCTTCGGCATCCTGGGCGCCATGGCCGGCGACGGCGTGAGCTATGCCCTGGGCCATGGCTTCAAGCACCGCATCGAGAATATCTGGCCCTTCAGCCGTAATCCGGAATGGCTGAAAAACGCCGAGGACTTTGTCGAGAAGCACGGCGGCAAGGGCATCATCTTCGGCCGCTTCATCGGCCCGCTGCGCGCCTTCGTGCCCATGGCCGCCGGCATCTTCCGCATGAAGCCCATGTACTTCCTGTGGATGAACTTCCTCTCCGCCCTGGCCTGGGCGCCCTTCCACATCCTGCCCGGTTACAGCCTGGGGGCCGCTGCCGCGCATGACTGGCTGCCGGGACGTCCGCAGCTTTTATTCGTCGCCGCGCTGCTGATCGCCGTGGCGGTGCTGACCTGGCTGCTGCCGGCCCTGGCCACGCGCCGCCAGCGCCTGCAGGAAGCCGCACCGCTGGCCAACGAAGGCCGTTGCCAGAGCCTGGATGGCCGTCCGCAGGACCAGCGCGCCACGCTGCGCCTGGCCCTGTTCGCCTTTGCCGGCGCCGCGCTCGTGGCCGGCCTGCTGCCCTGGCTGAAACCCCTGGACATGACCTGGACCGGCCAGGTGTTTGCGCTGCGCCAGCTGCCGCTGGACACCGTGTTTGTGTCCCTGTCCATCC
>DASUXS010000052.1:0-7378 GCA_036377855.1 Moraxellaceae bacterium | reverse complement strand
GCGAACATTATGCGGTTCGCGGCTGAAGCCGCTCCTACGTAAATAAGAGGCATCAGGCAAAAACCACCACCGTCTGGCGACTGATCGCAACGAGACGACCTTCATCATCCCAGATACGCGCAGCGCAATTGCCATAGCCGTCCTGCGCGTATTCCGTGGTGGCGCGGTACTGCCACCAGCTGTTCGCGGTTTTGCCGGCGGGCAGATGCAGGGGCTCCAGCGTCCAGGTCATGGAGCTGCCGGGGGCCACGCCTTTCACCATGGGCAGCAGCGCAGGCGGCCAGGCGTCGACCAGCATGAAGAGATCGATGAAATCGATATCGCCACGGGCTTCCTTCAAACGCATCCAGCCGCCCAGTTCGGGCAGGTCGGAACCACTGAAAGGAAAGCCGCCGTGGCCCCAGCGGAAATCGATGTGCTGGGTGAATTCCGGAGTGACGCCGGGAATGTAAGGCAGGGCCTGGCATTCATCCGGTGATTTGAAAGCCGGCGCCGGCGGTGCCGAAACCTGCAAGGCGGATTCACGGGCGGCGCCGAAGCTGGCCAGCATCACCGCCACCACTTCGCCGTTCTGCACGATACGCGCTTCAGCCTGGGTGACGGATTTGCCATGGCGCAGCATTTCCGCGGTGACCGTAGCCGGGCCGGTG
This sequence comes from Moraxellaceae bacterium, assembly GCA_036377855.1. Taxonomy (GTDB): domain Bacteria; phylum Pseudomonadota; class Gammaproteobacteria; order Pseudomonadales; family Moraxellaceae; genus UBA2031. Next base: position 6,728 of record DASUXS010000052.1, on the reverse strand, counting down.
GCGACGGGACCCACGAAAGAAACCGTGGCGGAACGCAGCCAGCGCTGGTCTTCGATCAGGGTGGCGATACGGGCATAAAGCAGGGCTCCCACAAGACCGCCGTAGTTGGCGCGACCCTGGGTCCAGCCGGCGGGAATATCGACATGGCCGCTGTCACGGACGGCGGCGAAAAGGGCATCAAGGCTCATGGAGCTCTCCTCGGAAACTGCGCGGGGGAGAAGTGTCACAGCGCAGAGCGCTTATGCCATGGGACCTGTTTCTTGGGAAGCGGGTTATTGGGAAGCGGGTTATTGGGAAGCGGTGGCGCTGCTGTCGGCCGGGCTATCCAGGTCGTTCTCGGGCAGCACGCGTTTGGCGCCCAGGAAATAGCGCGTCCAGTATTTGTCGCCCAGCTGGTCCACGCGCACGAAGCCGCCGGTGGCCGGGGCATGCACGAAACGGTTCTCGCCGATGAAGACGGCGACATGGTTGACGCGCTTGGACTTGCCGATACGGAAGAACAGCAGGTCGCCGGCCTTGAGCTCGCTGAGCGCGATCTTGCGGCCGAAGCTGTCGGCATACATCTCGGCGGAGGAGCGCGGCAGCACGATGGGGCTGGACAGGCCCAGGATGTATTTCACCAGGCCGCTGCAGTCAAAGCCGGTATCCGGGCTGGCGCCGCCGTATTTATAGGGCGAGCCGATAAGGCTCAAGGCCACCACCACCATGTCGTCATGGCTGATCAGGGCAGGCGCATCGTCCTCGGCGGCAACGGCCGGCCGCGGCAGCAGCAGGGCCAGCATGAGACCCAGAGCCAGCAGCAGGGCCAGGGTGGAGAAGAGCTTGCGCATTCATTTACCTCTGCCTGCGGGCACCTCGGTATTCAGGGCCGCGCAGTGTCTCAGACTGCGGCCCCGATTCCTGTGTGTTTTCTTTACGGGATGTGTCGGGAACGGACCGCTCAGCCGGCCTGCTCCAGGTCCGGCGCCTGCACCGGCAGGGCCACGGCCGTCACCTGCACCGGGAAGCCGTTCAGCACCGGCATGCCGGTGAGGGCATCGATATGCTGCTCGTCCGTGATGTCATTGAGGCTGACACCGGCCACCTGGCGCGCCGTCTCCAGGCGCACGCCGTCGCGGGCATGGCCCCAGCCATGCGGCACGCTGACCACGCCGGGCATCATGGCCTCGGTGATCTCCGCCGGCAGTTCAATGCTGCCCACACGCGTGGTCAGGCGCACGGACTGGCCATCACCCACTCCCAGCCGCGCCGCATCCTGCGGATGCATCATGGCCGTGCAGCGGCCCTTGCCCTTCACCAGGCGATGCGAGTTATGCATCCAGGAATTATTGCTGCGCACATGGCGACGGCCTATGACCTGCATGGACGCGCCCTGGTCACGACGTTGCGCCAGCGTGGCGCTGGCCCGCGCCACATCGTTCAGGTACAGCTCCGGTGCCAGCTGGATCTTGCGGTCACGGGTTGCCAGGGCTCCCGGCAATACCGGTCGCAGGGGACCGAGGTCGATGCCGTGCGGATTTTCCTTCAGCTTGCTGATGGACAGGCCATCACGATCCGGCCGCAGCACCGACAGCACGCGCTGCGTGGCTGAGCTTTCTTTCTTCACCAGCTTGGCGTGTGAACCGTAGGGACCGAAACGCAGCATGAGATCCAGGCCGGCATCCAGGCCCAGACGTTCGATGGCGCCCTGCACGCCCTGGCGCACATAACGCCCCAGCGTGCTGCTTTCACCCAGGCGGTTGCTGAGCTCCAGCAGGATTTCCCAGTCATGCCGGCTGCCTTCCGGCTTGGGCAGCATGGCCGGCGACCATTTGGCGAAATTGCGCACGGACACGGCAGCCAGGCCGATATCCATATGCGAACGTTCCAGCGCGCTGGTGGGCGGCAGGATGATGTGCGCATGGCGCGTGGTTTCGTTGATATAGATATCGATGGAGAACATGAAATCCAGCGAGGCCAGCGCTTCATCCATCTGCCGGCCATTGGGTGTGGACAGCACGGGATTGCCGGCATGCGTGGCCAGCACACGGATCTGGCCCTTGCCCGGCGTGAGGATTTCCTCGGCCAGCACGGAAGCCGGCAGCTCACCACCGAAAGACGGCAGGCCGCGTACGCGTGAACGCTGGCGGCCGTAATTGCCACGCGGCCCCAGGCCCGCCACATCGAAAGGCGGATTGGCGAACATCATGCCGCCTTCACGGTCCAGGTTGCCGGTCAGCACATTGATGGCATGCAGCAGCCAACCCGACAGCCCGCCAAACTCCTGCACACAGGTGCCGATGCGGCCATAGCAGGCAGCGCGTTCCGCCATGGCGAATTCACGTGCCAGCTCACGGATACGCGCGGCCGGAATGCCGGTGACATCGGTGACGGCTTCCGGCGTGAATTCCGCCAGCGCATCGCGCAGCTGCACCAGGCCCTCGACATTTTCGCGGAGATGGCGCAGCTGGATATGGTTGTCGGCAAACAGCACGTTCACCATGGCCGCCAGGAAATAGAAATCAGTGCCGGGACGGATAAAAATATGCTCGTCCACTTTTTCCGCAGTTTCGGTACGGCGCGGATCGATGAGCACGACACGGCCGCCGCGTTCGCGTATGGCCTTGATACGGCCCATGGGATCGCCCGAGGTCATCAGGCTGCCGTTGGAAGCGGCGGGATTGCCGCCGATGATGAGCAGGAAATCAGTACGGTCGATATCGGGAACCGGAAAAAGCAGTTGATGGCCGAACATCTGCAGGCTGGCCAGCATATGCGGCAGCTGGTCCACCGAAGTGGCACTGAAACGCTGGCGTGCGCCCAGGGCATGAACGAAGGGGGGAATCAGCAGCAGCGCCGGCGTATGCACGGTGGGATTGCCCACATAAACGCCTATGGACTCGTTGCCGTGTTCCTTGCGCACCCGCTTCACGTTTTCTTCTATGGTGGCGAAGGCTTCTTCCCAGCTGATCTCCACCCAGTCGCGGCCCACGCGCTTCACCGGATGGCGCAGGCGGTCGGGGTCTTCATGCAGGTCCTTCAAGCCCATGACCTTGGGGCAGACATGGCCGCGTGACAGTGGATCCGCCTTGTCACCGCGTATGGAAAGGATTTCGCCATCCTGGTGCTCGATGACGACACCGCACATGGCCTCGCAAAGATGGCAAGTGCGGAAATGCTGTTCAGGCTGGCTCATGCTGGCGTCCTCTCTCACTCAATGCCCACTCAATCCCTGGCGGCGCCGGGTCCCTGGGACAAACACCGGCTTTTTATCGAACGGCAGCCATGATAGACCAGACGGGCGGCTGGAACCTGAACACCGGTCTAGAATTCCGCTTTTCGCCGCCCTTTTTGACATCCCCGCCGCCGTCCGGCCGTTGCGCCCGACGTCCGGCCCCACAGCGCCACGGCAGGCCTGTCCCCGGGTCTGCCCAGCAAGGAGAGCGTCATGTCCCTGCCCCAGACCCTGTCTTCCCTCACGCTCAAGAATGGCAAGCAGCTCGGCTTCCACTCCCTGCCCGCCCTGGAGAAGGCCGGCATAGGCCCGATCTCGCGCCTGCCCGTGTCCATACGCATCGTGCTGGAATCCGTGCTGCGCAATGTCGATGGCCGCAAGATCACGGCCGAACACGTCAAACAGCTGGCCAACTGGGGCCCCACCGCCGCGCGTGTCGATGAAATCCCCTTTGTCGTCGCCCGCGTGGTGCTGCAGGACTTTACCGGCGTGCCGCTGCTGGCCGACCTGGCCGCCATGCGCAATGTCGCCGCCGCCATGGGCCAGAACCCCAAGAAGATAGAACCGCTGGTGCCGGTGGATCTGGTGGTGGACCACTCCGTGCAGATCGATTATTTCGGCTCGGATGACGCCCTGCGCAAAAACATGGAGCTGGAATTCCAGCGCAACCGCGAACGTTACGAATTCATGAAATGGGGCATGCAGGCCTTCGACACCTTCGGCGTGGTACCGCCGGGCTTCGGCATCGTGCACCAGGTGAACCTGGAATATCTTTTCCGCGGCGTGCAGCAACGCAACGGCCTGGCCTTCCCCGACACCCTGGTCGGCACGGATTCGCACACCACCATGATCAATGGCGTGGGCGTGGTGGGCTGGGGTGTAGGCGGCATTGAAGCCGAAGCCGGCATGCTGGGGCAGCCCGTGTATTTCCTGACGCCCGATGTCGTGGGCGTGGAACTGAAAGGCAAGCTGCGCGAAGGCGTTACCGCCACCGACCTGGTGCTCACCGTCACCGAATTGCTGCGCCGTGAAAAAGTAGTGGGCAAGTTCGTGGAATTCTTTGGCGAAGGCACGGCACATCTCTCCGTCACCGACCGCGCCACCATAGGCAATATGGCCCCCGAATACGGCGCCACCATGGGCTTCTTCCCGGTGGACGAAGCCACCGTCGCCTATATGAAAGGCACCGGCCGCAGCGATGAAGACGTGGAAGCCTTCGAAGCCTATTTCCGCGCGCAGGATATGTTCGGCATTCCGAAGGCCGGCGAGATCGACTACACCAAGACGCTGACCCTGGACCTGGCTTCCATCGTGCCCTCGTTGGCCGGCCCCAAGCGCCCGCAGGACCGTATCGAACTGCCGGACATGAAATCCAGCTTCAACAGCCTGTTCAGCAAGCCCATGGTGGAAAACGGTTTCAGCAAACGCCCGGAAGACCTGGAGAAGCGTTACAAGACCAAGCTCAGCCTGCCCACGCATGGCCGCATGCTCATCCCCACGCCGCAGCAGCCGATTCCGCGCAATGAAGTGGAGATGATGGACAACCATCTGCATGCCAAGCAGACCGCCGTGCCGGGCGAAGCCGTGGACATAGGCCATGGCGACGTGCTGATTGCCGCCATCACCTCCTGCACCAACACCTCCAATCCCTCTGTGCTGCTGGCTGCCGGCCTGCTGGCCAAGAAAGCGGTGGAGAAAGGCCTTATCGTCAGCCCGCGTGTAAAAACTTCTTTCGGGCCCGGTTCACGCGTGGTGCCGGAATATCTGAAAGCCACCGGCCTGCAGCCCTACCTGGACCAGCTGGGCTTCAATATCGTCGCCTTCGGCTGCACCACCTGTATCGGCAATGCCGGCGACCTGGCGCCGGAATTCAACGAAACCATTGTCGAGAACGATGTGATTGCCGCCGCCGTGCTGTCCGGCAACCGCAATTTCGAAGCACGCATACATCCCAATATCCGCGCCAACTTCCTGGCCTCGCCGCCCTTGGTGGTGGCCTTCGCCATCGCCGGCCGCGTCAATATCGACATGGAGACAGAGCCCCTGGGCCACGATGCCAAAGGCCTGCCCATCTTCCTGCGCGATATCTGGCCCACGAATGCCGAAGTCGAAGCGCTGCTGGGCACCGCGCTGAATCCCGCCGTGTTCCGCGAGCGCTATTCCGATTTCACCCGTGACAACGATCTCTGGAACAACATCCAGAGTGCGCATGGCAATGTCTACACCTGGCCCAAGTCCACCTATATCGCCAGGCCTCCCTTCTTCGAAGACTTCAAGATGCAGCACGGCAGCGTCAGCGATATCAAAGGTGCCAAAGCACTGCTGCTGCTCGGCGACTCCGTGACCACCGACCACATCTCCCCGGCCGGCTCCTTCAAGCCCACCACGCCCGCCGGCATCTACCTCACCGAGCATGGTGTGGCACCCGCCGACTTCAACACCTACGGCTCGCGTCGCGGCAACCACGACATCATGATCCGCGGCACCTTCGCCAATGTGCGCGTGAAAAACCTCATGCTGCCGCCCAAGCCCGACGGCACCCGTATCGAAGGCGGCTACACCCTGCAGGACGGCAAACAGACCACCGTCTTCGACGCCGCCATGGAATACATCAAACGCAGCACCCCCACCGTCGTCTTCGCCGGCGAGGAATACGGCACCGGCTCCAGCCGCGACTGGGCCGCCAAAGGCACGCAGCTGCTCGGCATCAAAGCCGTCATCGCCAAATCCTTCGAACGCATACACCGCTCCAACCTCGTCGGCATGGGTGTTCTCCCCCTTCAGTTCAAAGGCAGCGACTCCCTGGAGGCCCTGGGCCTCAAAGGCGACGAAACCTTCGACATCTTGGGTGTCGCCGGCGAACTCAAACCGCAGCAGGACCTGACGCTGGTGATCACCAGCGCCAACGGTTCCAAAAAGGAAATCTCAGTACTTTCACGTATTGATACGGCGATTGAGGTGGATTACTACAAGCACGGTGGGATTCTGCCGTTTGTGCTGAGGCAGATACTCGCCTAGGCCACTCAAACCCAAAGCCAAAACCATCGAGAAGGTCATCTGTCCAACAGAGAAATAGCATGGAAGAGGAAAAAGCACGGTTCATACACGCATTATTATCAAAATCCCCAGATGTAATTGCCTCTTTATGGATAATTAATAGGACACCTATAATATTCTCAGATGATCATGAATCATTCATAGACTGGAAGCACACCCTTGCAAATCTTTTAGATGTAGACCCTTCATCACTGGTGATTACCGGGAGCTCAGTTTTTGGAGTCAGCCTAAATCCAAATAAAAACTACAAATTCTTCGATAAAAGATCCGATATTGACATTGCTGTGATTTCCGAACACCACTTCAATGTTGGATGGAGAACCCTAAGAAATCTTGGCTCCAAAATTCATGGCCTAACGCCAACTGCGAAGCAGTCAGTCCACGACCATGTCAATATGTATATATATTGGGGAACAATAGCGACCGACAAGATTCTCCATCTAATGCCATTCGGAAA
>DASUXS010000051.1:0-3785 GCA_036377855.1 Moraxellaceae bacterium | reverse complement strand
CGCACCGGTACTGGCGGCGGACTGGAAATGGGACGCCGCCCTGGGCGGTGATGTGCGCTGGTTCGACTGGCGTGAAGAAGACAATGGTGAGCAGCTGCTGCGCGAAACCGGTCCGCTATTCGCGGGTGAGGGATTGTTGCGGGTGGAGAACGGAGCCTTCTACAGCAGCTTCGGCCTCAACCTGGGCGGTGGCCTGGCGCGCTATGACGGACGGCTGCAATCCGGAGTGCCTTACGAAGCGGATGCCTGGGAAGCGATTTCGGATGCGGAATGGCAGCTGGGTCTGCAGGAAGGCAGCGGCAACATCCATGTCGGCCTGATGAACCGTTTCTGGCATCGCCTCATTGAAGGCAGGGGCAATGTGTCTTCCGCCGAGGAAAGTTATAACTGGGTGCTGGCCACCGTCGGCGGCGGCCTGCGCCTGCACCAGGGACGCGAGTGGAGCACGGGCCTGAGCCTGGACGTGGGCGTGCCCGTCAGCAGCCGGCAGAAGGTGTATTCGGCGGAATACGGCGACTTCAGTCTTGAGCCCGGCGACGGTCTGTTCTGGCGCTTGGCCCTGCCCATGCGCAGCGGCAACCTGATGCTGCGCCCCTACTACCAGCAGCAGGACATGGATGAAAGCGAATCGGTGATGCGGCAGGCCCGCTCCAATGGCCAGTATTACCTGCTGCACCAGCCGGCCTCGGTGCGCCGTGAATTCGGTCTGGGTGTGCTGTGGTTTTTTGGCGCGTCGGAAGCGAAGGCACCGGAGCCTGATCCGGAGAAGACGCTGCGCTGGTAGTGCCATGGTTGATGGAAAAGGCCCGCCTGCGCGGGCTTTTTTATTTCCGCTGCCCTGCAAAATGACATCCGCGTGACGGCAATTTGAGCCAGTCTTACGGCGATATCCTTAGCGCCCGAAATTATTTCCGGGAATTTTCCGTATCTCCTAGCCTCCGCCTTTCTCGACCGTCTTTCTTGACTCAACAGGAGGAGTTTTCATGCGGGGAGTTTCTTTCACGCCGCGCCGTAATCAGCAGATCGCTGCCGGCATCGTGGCCACGGCCTTGCTGGCATTTGCATTGCCGGTCCTGGCCGCCACCTCGCCACTGGTAACCGCTGACCAGAAAGCACTGGATGCCACGGCCGTCACCATCAACAACAACTGGAATTATCCGGTGCTCAAGGCAGAAGCGCGCGCCGCCTATGTCGCGGCTTATGCCATCGGCAAGGGCCAGGTGAGTGCCGAAGCGGAAGCGCGCCTGGACCAGGCCATCAACGAACTGGCTTTCAGCGCCATCCAGAAGGCCGTCAACAACGATCCTTATTTTCCCAAGGTGTACTGGCTGAACACGCCGCCGCATGCCTGGGACGGCAAGACGGTGCCGGGCGGGCGCTACTCTTTCGACAATCCTGACAATATCTATCGCACCATTCCCATCGCGGGCGACGTGCAATATGAGATTCGTGGCCAGCGCGCTGTTGTCGGCCCCACCGACATCACCTTCTCGCTGATCAGCAATCCCAATTCGCAGCAGACCATTGCCTATCTTACCGGCAAGGACCTGGTGGTTAATGCCGATGGCAGCTATGTCATCACGGTGGACAGCGCGCCGGCCAACGGCCGCCGCAACCATATCCAGTCCACCAGTGCGGCGAAGCAGCTGTTCGTGCGCAACAACCTCGGCAACTGGAATACGGAGACGCCGGATGCGTTGACGGTGAAGCGCGTCAGCGCGCTGCCCTGGTATGTGCTGCCCAAGGGCCAGGTCGCCATAGGCAGCGATGCCTGGGTCAATCTGCAGGAGTCCGTGGTGACTTACGGCGTGGGTGCGCTGGGCGTGAAGACTTATGTGAATGCGCTGAACACGCTGGCCAATCCTTCGTCCTCCAGCACGCTGGGCACGCTGGTGACGCAGGCTAGTTCCTTCGGGCATTTCCGCCTGGCGGATGACGAGGCCTTGCTGGTGACCGTGAATACCGGCGGTGCCGGCTATTTCGTGCTGCCCGTCACCGATCCCTGGTCTGTCACGGTCGACCCTATCAACCACCAGTCCAGCCTGAACAACAAACAGTCTATTGCGAACGCAGATGGCAGCTACACCTTTGTCATCAGCCTGCGCGATCCGGGCGTGTACAACTGGCTGGACACCGTGGGCCAGCATGAAGGCACCATCATGGCCCGCTGGCAGAACCTGCCGGCGCAATCGCCGGCCAGCGGCGGTCCTGCTATATCGGCGCAGCTGGTGAAGCTGAATCAGCTGCCGGGGCTGTTGCCGGCGGGGACGCGCTATGTGTCGGCGGTGGAGCGGCAGGCGCAGCTGGCGGCACGCAAGGCGGGGTTCCTGCGGCGGCAGCAGTAAATCTGCCTGTAATAAGAAAAGCCCGCATCTGCGGGCTTTTCTTGGGAGATCGTCATTCCCGCGCAGGCGGGAATCTTCATGATGAACAGCGGGCCTTGAAAGAGGCCCTGCAGGGATTCAGGAGGTTCCCGCCTTCGCGGGAACGACGTTTCTTATATGAGGTGTATAGCGGGGTTATTTCCCGACCGGCAGCGCCATCGGATTCGGCAGTATCTCCGCCAGCTTGCGTATCCGGTTTTCCAGCTCGTGGTGGTTGCTGGCCGTCACCGTGATATGGCCCAGCTTGCGGCCTTCACGTTCGCTCTTGCCGTAGAGATGCAGATGCGCATCGGTCTGGCCCAGCACGTCCGCGGTGGCGGGATGCTGGCCGATGATGTTGATCATGGCCACGGGCTTTTCACAGGCGGTGGAGCCCAGCGGCAGGCCGGCGACGGCACGCACATGGTTTTCGAACTGCGAGCAGTGTGCGCCTTCTATGGTCCAGTGTCCGGAGTTGTGCACGCGCGGCGCGGTTTCATTGGCGACCAGGCCATGACGGGTATCGAACATTTCCAGGGTCATGGTGCCGACATGGCCCAGTTCCTGGACGATGGCGGAGATATAGCGTTCGGCGGCCAGCTGGGTGTCGGTGTCCACATGCGGGGCGGGCGACACGGAGTGGCTGAGGATGCCGCGGTGGTGCACGTTTTCCGTCAGCGGATAGCAGACGGTATGCCCGTCGCGGTCGCGCACGGCGATGATGGACAGCTCGCGGCGGAAGTGCACGAATTCTTCGGCAATCAGCGGCACCTGGCCTCCCAGCTGACCCCAGGCCTCACCAACCTGTGCAGCTTCCTTGAGCAGGAACTGGCCCTTGCCGTCATAGCCCATGGTGACGGTCTTGATCACCAGCGGCAGGCCCAGCGTTTCCGCGGCGGCCTTCAGGTCGGCTTCACTGCGGATTTCCGCAAAGCGCGCCGAGGGAATGTTGAGGCCGGCAAACAGCTTCTTTTCGTTGAGGCGGTTCTGCGACACCGACAGCGATTTCACGCCCGGATACACCGGCTTCTGCGCGGCAATGCGCTCGACCCAGGCGGCGGGGATGTTTTCAAACTCATAGGTGAAAACATCGGCGCTGGCGATGAAGGCATCGAGGCTGGCGGTGGAGTTTTCGGCATCGCCGAAGACCGGACCCAGCGCGGCGGCAGGGCAGGCGGCGCTGCTTTCGTAAAAAGAGAAAGCGAGGTTCAGCGGATAACCGGCCAGGGCCATCATGCGGCCGAGCTGGCCTCCGCCAAGAACACCGATACGCAGGGGCTTGCTCACGCCTGCACTCCGGGCACCGGATTGGCCAGCACCTTGTCGGTCTGTTCCGTGCGGAATTTCTCGATGGCGGGCAGGAATTCGGGATGCTTGCCGGCAATGATCTGCGTGGCCAGCAGCGCGGCATTGATGGCGCCG
>DASUXS010000050.1:0-5314 GCA_036377855.1 Moraxellaceae bacterium | reverse complement strand
GACCGCCGCACCGTCGGCAGAAACCGAAGCCCTGCTGCAAAAAGAATTCAGCGGCTTCCGTCGTATCGAAGCCGATGCCGCCAGCGTGGATGCCGCCCTGCAGCGCGTCCTGCCCGGCGCCAGCCAGGCCGGCCAGCTTTTCCTCATGGATCCCATGGGCTGGCTGATGCTGCGCTATGCCCCCGAGGCGGATGAGAAGGCGTCCATCATCCAGGGCGATGACATTTTCAAAGACCTGCAAAAACTGCTGAAGGCTTCCCGAATTGGCTAACTCGATTTCCGCTGCCCGCCTGTGGATGACCCGTCTCGCGGTCCTAGGCGTGCTCATCACCGCCTGCGTGGTGGCGCTGGGCGCCTGGACCCGTCTCTCCGATGCCGGCCTGGGCTGCCCGGACTGGCCCACCTGCTATGGCTCGGTCACCGTGCCCCTGTCGGAGCGCGCGATAGAGCGCGCGCATGAGCTCTATCCCGACCAGCCCTTTGTGGCGGCCAAGGCCTGGCCGGAGATGATCCACCGTCATTTCGCCAAGACCATAGGCCTGATCTGCCTGGTGATGGCCGTCATCGCGCTGGCGGCGCGGCGCGAGCCCGGCCTGCCGGTGCGGCATGCGGTCTTCCTTTTCCTGCTGGTCTGCCTGCAGGGTGCCTTCGGCGCCTGGACGGTGACCATGAAGCTCTTCCCGCCGGTGGTCACGGGGCATCTGCTGTTTGGTTTCGCCACCTTCACCGTGCTTTTCCTGCTGGCCCTGCGCCTGTCGCCTTTCCTGCGTCATAGCGGACAAGTCGCGGTGGCCGGCCTCAAGCCGCTGGTGGCCCTGGCCATCCTGGTGCTGGCGCTGCAGATCGCCCTGGGCGGCTGGACCGCTTCCAATTACGCCGCCACCATCTGCACCGGCCTGCCCGTGTGCCAGGAAGGCTGGCAACAGGTGTTGAACGTGGCGGATGCTTTCGAGTTCCATACCTATTCCAGCTATGCCGGCACCACCTATGAGTTCGCGCCGCACCTGGATGCCGCCGCCAAGGTCACCATCCATGTCGCGCATCGTATTGGCGCCATGGTGACAGCCGGCCTGCTGGCCCTGCTGGCTTTGCTGCTGTGGCTGAGGGCGCGTACGCCGCGCTACCGCCGTTTCGCGGGCGTCCTGGCGCTGGTGCTGCTGCTGCAGCTCAGCCTGGGCGTGTCGAATGTGGTTTTCCATCTGCCGCTGGCGGTCGCCGTGGCGCATAACGTGGTCGCACTCTTGCTGTTGCAGGTCCTGGTGGCCCTGTATTACAGCCTGGTGCAGGAAGGCAGACGATGAGCACTCTCGTGGACGACAAGGGCGTGGATGAAAAGACTGAAGCCCCGCTGTGGCGGGCCTACTGGGAGCTGACCAAGCCCGGTGTGGTGGCGCTGCTCATGGTGACGGCCGTGATCGGCATGTTCCTGGCCACGCCGGGCATGGTGCCGCTGCGCGTGCTCATCCTGGGTTCGCTGGGCCTGGCGCTGTCCATGATGGCCTCGGCCGTGGTCAACCAGGTCATGGACCAGCGCATAGACGCCATCATGGCGCGCACGCAGAAACGTCCCTTGGTGGAAGGTCGCGTCAACACGCGCGCCGCGCTGTTTTTCGCCGCCGTGCTGTGCGTGCTGTCGCTGCTCATCCTGGATGTCTACATCAACCGCCTGACCGCGGTGCTGACTTTCTTCGGCATCGTCGGCTACGCCTTCATCTACACGCTGTGGCTGAAGCGCGCCACGCCGCAGAACATCGTGATCGGCGGGCTGGCCGGCGCCATTCCGCCGCTCCTGGGCTGGACCGCGGTCACCGGCGAGGTGCATCCGCATGCGCTCTTGCTGGTGCTCATCATCTTCGCCTGGACACCGCCGCATTTCTGGGCGCTGGCCATACACCGCCGCGAGGAATACGCCAAGGCCGACATCCCCATGCTGCCGGTGACGCATGGCCTGGAGTTCACCAAGACCTCGGTGCTGCTCTATACCGTCATCCTGCTGCTGACCGCCGTGCTGCCCTATCTCACCGGCATGAGCAGCCTGATCTACCTGCTGGGCTCCAGCGTGCTGGGCGCCATTTTCCTGCTCTATGCCCTGCGCCTGAAATTCCAGGACGACCCCAAGGTGCCCATGAAGACCTTCGGCTACTCCATCACCTATCTCTTCCTGCTCTTCCTGCTGCTGCTGGTGGACCACTACTTCCCGGTCCGCTTCATCTGAGCTGGCGCCGGGCCCCAGGTCCGGCTGCCGTCTTCCCGCTCTGCCAACCACTCGGCACTTTGTGGTCCCAGTCGTCCCTGTGCGTATTTATCCGCTGTTCCCGGGCGGATGATGTTGCTATGTTCGGGCCGCGCCTGACCCGGTCCGGTGACAGGCTCTTCAGGGAGAGACACGCATGCTTGGTTTGGTACTGTTCATTGCCGTATTGGTGGCGGTGCTGCTGTATTTCGTCAGCATCTTCAACGGACTGGTGACGCTCAGGAACCGTTTCAAGAACGCCTTTGCGCAGATCGACGTGCAGCTGCAGCGCCGCTACGAGCTCATCCCCAACCTGGTGGAGACGGCCAAGGCCTATCTCTCCCACGAGAAGGAAACGCTGACCAATGTCATCGCCGCCCGCAACCAGGCCTTTGCCGCGGCCAAGGTCGCGGCCGGCAGCCCGGACAATGCCGCCGCCATGGAAAAGCTGGGCCAGGCCGAGGGCGTGCTGGGGGCTTCGCTGGGCCGCCTGCTGGCGGTGTCGGAAAGCTATCCCGACCTCAAGGCCAACGAGACCATGCAGCAGCTGATGGAAGAGCTGACCTCCACGGAAAACCGCGTCGGTTTCGCCCGTCAGGCCTTCAATGACGCCGTCATGGAATACAACATCCAGCGCGAGAAATTCCCCAATTTCTTCGTCGCCGGTGCCTTTGGTTTCCAGGGCGCGGCGCAGCTGGAGATCAGCAGCGTGGAAGCGCGCCAGCCGGTACAAGTGAAGTTCTGAGACGGCGCAGGCCGCGACCGTGAATTTCTTCGAGCACCAGGCCAACGCCCGGCGTCAGACCGGGCGTTTGCTTCTCTATTTCTCCGCCGCCGTGCTGCTGACCGTGCTGGCCGTGAATGCCGGCATGTACCTGCTGGGGCGCTTCTTCTTCACCATGCAAGGCAACCTGCTCTGGCATGAGTGGAGCCGGCAGGTCTATATCGGCACCCTGTTGGTGATTTTCGGCGGCAGCCTTCTCGAATACCTGCGCCTGCGTGGCGGCGGCCAGGCCGTGGCGGAAATGCTGGGCGCGCGCCGCATAGACTTCTCCACGCATGAACCGCGCGAGCGCCAGTTCATCAATGTGGTGGCGGAAATGTCCATCGCTTCCGGCGTGCCGGCCCCGGTGCTGTATGTGATGGATGCCGAGCCCGGCATCAACGCCTTTGTCGCCGGCCTGAGCATGGACCAGACCGTGATGGTGGTGACGGCGGGGGCGCTGGAAGCCTTCGAGCGTGACGAGCTGCAGGCGGTGGCCGGGCATGAGTTCAGTCATATCCTCAATGGCGACATGCGCCTCAATGTGCGCCTGCTGGCGCTGCTGGCCGGCATCCTGGTGCTGGGCCAGATCGGCAGCTTCCTGATGCGCATGTCCACGGATTCGAATTCCGGCCTGTTTTCACGCTCCTCGTCAGCTAACCGGCGCGGCGGGGTGCCACAGCTGTTCCTGCTGGGTCTGTTGCTCTGGCTGGTGGGCTCCATAGGGCTTTTCTTCGGGCGCCTGATCAAGGCGGCGATTTCCCGCCAGCGCGAATTCCTGGCGGATGCCTCCAGCGTGCAGTTCACCCGTCATCCCGAAGGCCTGGCGGAAGCGCTGCTCAAGATAAAGAACCTGAGCGAGCAATCTTGGCTGGCCAGCCCGCGCGCCGAATCCATGAGCCATATGTGCTTTGGCGAGACCCTGCATTTTTCCCGCCTGTTCGCCACGCATCCGCCGCTGGAGGAACGCCTGGCGGCGCTGGGCAGGGGCTGGCTGGCGCGTGACCGTGCCCGCCAGCGCGAACAGGCGCGTACGGAAACCGCGGCACAGGCAGCGACCTTCAACGGCCTGGCCCAGGTGGCCCCCGCGGGTGACCTCCCCCCCATTCCCTATGCCCCCGTTCTCACGGTGGAGACGGCGCCCGCCGTGGCCGTGGCGGCATCGCTGGCTGCCCTGAATGCACCCGCCGCGGCCCTGCTGGCCCGTGCCGGCACCGTGCGCCCGCGCGAACTCGAGTGCGCGCGCGAACTGCACCGCCGCCTGCCGTCCGGCGTGCAGCAGGCCTTGCAGACGTCGGCGGGTGTGCAGGCCTTGCTGTATGCCGTGCTGGCGCGCCAGAGCGCGGCGTCACCGGAAGTGATGCAGGCCTTTTTCCTGCAGCATGAGCCGCAGTTGCAGCCGCGCATCCAGCAGCTCTTCCGCGTGCTGGACGGACTGGATCTTTCCTATGCGCTGCCGCTGACCGAACTGGCGCTGCCACGCCTGCAATTGCTGCCGGCGACGACGCAGCGGGAATTCCTGGCGCGCCTGCAGGAATTCGCCAAGCTGGATCGCCGCCTCAGCACGTATGAATTCGCACTGCTCATGTTGCTGCGCAAACAACTGCCGGGTGGTCGCCCGCGTCCGCGTCCGGTGAAGCTGGCTGCGTGCGCGCCGACGGTGGCGGTGGTGGTGGCCACGCTGTTGCGTACCGGCGGCATGGAAGGGGAGAAGCTGGAGCGCAGCTACCAGCGCCTGATGCGCACGGTCTGCAAGGAAGTGCCGGCCTTGCCGGCGCCGGGGTTCACGCGGCTGTCACAGTTGGCCATGGGCCTGCAGACACTGACGGGGCTGTCCCTGCCGGACAAAAAGCAGGTGCTGGAAGTGGCCGCCACCGCCGTGCTGGCCGATGCGGAAATCCGTCTGGAGGAATATGAATTGCTGCGTGTGGTGGCTGCTTTGCTGGACTGCCCCATGCCCTTGATGGAGGCATGAACCGTCCTCTTTCCGCCCCGCTTCGGTGCGGTCCGGACAGCCGGTTTTTTCAGGCCGACAACCGCGTAAAAGCCGCTGTTGGGGGCGATTGCAAGCCGGCTACAATCCGTGTCTAATCGGGCCGTTCCGTTGTAACTACTGTCACGAACCGGTGTGCTTAGCAGGCGGTTGCTGTGAATGGAAGCGGCAGCGGCGGTCTGAGTTTAGAGTTTGAGGTTTTGCAACATGTCCAATCGTGAACAGGGCACCGTCAAGTGGTTCAACGATGCCAAAGGCTTTGGTTTCATCCAGCGTCCGGGTGGTGAAGATGTCTTCGTGCATTTCCGCGCCATTCGTGGCGATG
>DASUXS010000049.1:0-6222 GCA_036377855.1 Moraxellaceae bacterium | reverse complement strand
CAGGACGGCCGCCTGAAGACGCGCAACACCAAGGGCCAGGAAACCGAACTGCGCCTGTCCACGCTGCCCACCGCCTTTGGCGAAAAGATGGTCATGCGTATCTTCGACCCGGACGTGCTGGTGCGCGGCTTCAAGGACCTGGGTCTGGTGGGCGAGGACTACGAGAAATGGCAGAAGATGGTGGTGGAGCCCAACGGCATCATCCTGGTGACCGGCCCCACCGGTTCCGGCAAGACCACCACGCTGTATTCCACGCTCAAGCAGCTGGCCACCGATGAAGTGAATGTCTGCACCATCGAAGACCCCATAGAAATGATTGAGGGCAGCTTCAACCAGATGCAGGTGCAGCACAATATCGAGCTGGACTTCGCCGAAGGCATACGCGCCCTGATGCGCCAGGACCCGGACATCATCATGGTGGGCGAAGTGCGTGACCGGGAAACGGCGGACATGGCCATACAGGCCGCGCTCACCGGCCACCTGGTGCTGTCCACCCTGCATACCAATGACGCGCCGTCCTCCATCAACCGCCTCATCGACCTGGGCGTGCAGCCCTTCCTGATTTCCGCCACCGTGCTGGGCGTGATGGCGCAGCGCCTGGTGCGTACGCTCTGCCCGCATTGCAAGGCGGAGGTCGAATGCGATGAAAAGGTGTGGACCGACCTGACCGCTCCCTGGAAGGCGCCGGTGCCGAAAAAGATTTATGCCCCCAAGGGCTGCCTGGAGTGTCGTGACACCGGCTATCTCGGCCGCATGGGCATCTACGAAATCATGCTGATGTCACACGACCTGCGCAGGATCATCAGCGACGGTGCCTCGCTGGGTGAAATCCGCAAACAGGCCTACAAGGAAGGCATGCTGCCGCTGCGCCTTTCCGGCGCGCAGAAGATCGCCCAGGGCCTGACCACGCCGGAAGAAGTGCTGCGCGTGGCGCCGCTGAACTGAATTCATTCATCCATAAGGAGTAGTTTTCATGGGAACCGTTGTCCTTGCACTCATTGTCTTTGCCGTGGTTCTGGTGACCCTCACCGTCAAGCAGGTGCCGCAGGGCTATGAGTGGACGCTGGAGCGCTTCGGCCGCTATACCCGCACCATGACGCCGGGCCTGGACTTCATCATTCCCTTCTTCGAGAAGGTGGGCAGCAAGATCAACATGATGGAGCAGGTGCTGGACATTCCGCCGCAGCAGGTGATCTCGCGCGACAACGCCATGGTCACCATAGATGCGGTCTGCTTCTACCAGGTCTTCAATGCCTCGCAGGCGGCCTATGAGGTCAGCAACCTGGATTACGCCATCCGCAACCTGGTCATGACCAATATCCGTACCGTCATCGGTTCGCTGGACCTGGACCAGATGCTGTCGCAGCGCGACCAGATCAATTCGCAGCTGCTCTCGGTGGTGGATCACGCCACCAATCCCTGGGGCATCAAGATCACCCGTATCGAAATCAAGGACATTACGCCGCCCACCGACCTGGTCGATGCCATGGCCTCGCAGATGAAGGCGGAACGTACCAAGCGTGCGCAGATCCTCGAAGCGGAAGGCACGCGCCAGGCCGCCATCCTCGCCGCCGAGGGCAAGAAGCAGGCGCAGATCCTGGAGGCCGAAGGTGAGCGCCAGGCCGCCTTCCTGGAGGCCGAAGCGCGTGAGCGTGCGGCCGAGGCCGAAGCCAAGGCGACGCTGATGGTGTCGGAGGCTATCGGCAAGGGTGACATCCAGGCCGTGAACTACTTTGTCGCGCAGAAATACGTGCAGGCCCTGAGCCTGATCGCCAGCAGCCCCAACAGCAAGGTCATCATGATGCCGCTGGAGTCCTCGCAGGTGATCGGCTCCATCGCCGGCATCGGCGACCTGGTGAAAGACCTGCAGAAGAAAGGCTGAGGAAAGAGGCTGAGCATGGAATATTTCAACGCACATCCGGCATGGTGGTGGCTGAGCCTGGGGCTTGCCCTGCTCATCATCGAAATGCTGTCCGGCACGCTGATTTTCCTTTTCATCAGCGCCGGCGCCTTCCTGGTGGCCTTGCTGACCTGGGGGCTGGATTTCGGTGGCGTGGCGCAGGGCATCGCTTTTGCACTGACCACGGTGGCCGCTGTGGCGGCCTGGCGCAAATTCCGGCCCAATCCGGGCGACCGCGTGGAGCAGCGTGCGGGTGCCGCGTCGCTGAACAATCGCCTGGCCGGCTTTGTCGGTCGGGAGGCCGTGCTGGATGAGCCTATCGCTCAGGGGCGTGGCCGTGTCCGTCTGGATGACAGCTACTGGAATGTGGTGGGCGATGATGCGCCGGCGGGTGCCCGTGTCCGTGTCGAAGCCATCGAGGGCATGATCCTGCGGGTACGTGCACTGTAGTTTCGCGCCATGCAGGCCATGAGATGGCCTGTACGGCTCTTTCGCATCAGCGGCGGCCTGCACACAATGCAGGCCGTCTTTTATCTGCCACCGTCTTCAACAGGATTGCCAGGAGTCAACCGTGAGCCAGCAGCGTATTGAAATCGTCAAGGAGTTCCCCTATCCGGTGGAAAAGCTTTTCGCCTTCCTGGGCGAACATGAAAACCTGGGCGTGATTTTCGCGCCGGCCAAGATCAAGCGCATCAGCGACGGCCAGGGTGCCCGTAACGGCGTGGGCTCGGCCCGTGAAATGAAAATCCTGGTCGGCCCGTCCTTTGTGGAAACCGTCACGGCCTACAAGGAAAACGAGCTCATCGAATACCGCATCACCCGCGGCAGCCCGCTCAAGAACCATCACGGCGTGATGCGTTTCTATCCCACCGCCAATGGCGGTTCGCGCCTGCACTACACCATCGTCTTCGAAGGCAAGGTGCCGCTGCTGGGGCCGGTGGTGAAGGCCGGCCTGGACATGGGCATACGCCGCGGCCTCAAGGGCCTGCGTCTGTAAGCGTGGTCATTTAAGGGAAAATGCAAAGGCCGATTCGTGAGAACCGGCCTTTTTCTTGGGCGCTTGATTTGTGGCTTGTGCCGCTGCTCAGGCGGCCGACAGCTTGCTGCTGGTGGTCGCATTGCGACGGACAAAGTCGGTGATGGTCACGGCCATTTCCGCGGGACGGCTCAGGGGTGCCCAGTGTGCGGCATCGACCCGGGATTCGCTGTAGCTGGTGCTCCATTCATGACAGCTTTCGAAGAGGGCGGGTGGCAGGAAGGGGTCATGCGTCGCCAGCAGGCCATGCACCGGCACAGTCGTCGACCTCTTGCGTGGCAGCAGGGTCTTGGCCAGCAGGTTGGCGCGGTAGATGCCGAGATAACGTATGGCATCGCCTTCCATGCCTTCATTTTTCTGGAAGGTGATGCGGGGCTCGTAGCGGTTGATGAGGGTGCGGAACATCACCGTACCCAGGCCGCTGCTGAAAAGCAGTTCCGGCAGCAGGGGCAGGGTGAAGAACATCATCAGGCTGTTGCGCATGAGCTGGCCGAAAGCCTGCAGCAGGTTGCGCGGCGTCGGCCGTAAGAAACGCCGTTGCAGGTAGAAGCCCACCTGCTCCAGCGCGGGTGACATGGTGGTGAAGGAGGCAATGCGTTTTTTGCCGGCGTCTTCCGTGATGGCGTCCCAGCCATAGATGCCACCCCAGTCATGGCCCACCAGATGCACTTTCTGCTGCGGGCTGACGGCGTCGATGACGGCATAGAGATCATCCTGAAGCAGTCGGAAGCGGTAATTCCAGAAGCCGGTGATGTGCGTGGACTCGGCGCAGCCACGCATGTCATAGGCCACGACATAGAAATCATCCTGCAGGGCCTTGGCCACTTTTTCCCAGAACAGCGCGCGATCAGGAAAGCCGTGGGCCAGCAGCAGCACTTCCCGGGGATGCTCGGCCGTAGGCCTGCTGCCCCAGGTGTAGACCGCGATGTTGACGTTTCCGGAGGGAACAAACAGATCAGGCTTGTGCATGGTGAGGGTCGCTCCTTGCTTAGTTGTGTTCACGGGTTGCCTGTCCGTACACCACATAGAACATGGCGAGGAAAAGCAGGCCCGCACTGAACCCGACGGGAATCACAAAGCCCTGCCCGGCCGCGATGTAATCGGCAGGCAGCGAAACGTGGCTCACCACGTACAGCGTCAGGAAAAACAGGGTGGGAAAGGGCAGCAGGCAGAGCAGGAAGACCAGGCTTTCTTTCATCAGGGCGTGCTGCCCGACGCGGCCCGCGCACAGCAGCAGCAGGCTGAAACCGGTGAGCACGAGGCCGTTCACCATGTACAGGGTGCCGCCCGAGAAAAGGATGCGCTCCGGCACCAGTCCGATATGCCAGCCGATGAAGCAGGAGCTGAGGCCGGCAAGCAATCCCAGCAAGGCGGTGATGCTGCCGCGCGCCGGCAGGGCAATGTTCTGCAGCAGTTGGCCCAGGCTGAACAGCACGGCAAAAAAGGCCAGTCCCGTGCTGATGGCGAAGAGGCCGGTGGCCAGCGGATAAGCCAGCAGCACGGCCTGCTCACGCGCCAGCAGCGCAGCCGGGATCAGGGCTTGCGCGGACGGCATGCTGCTCATGCCGGCACCGGCGAGATAGAAAAAGATATTGCTGCCGAGCAGCAGCAGTCCCAGTGCCTGCAGCAGGGGCAGGGCCTGCAGGAAAATGTCGCGGCTGGGGCCGGCGATAGGCGCTGCCACACGCTGCTTCATGGGTCGCGCATATTGCCGGTTCACCAGGATGAGGCCGTAAGCGATCAGCAGCACCTCCGGCAGCATCATGCCCACTGTCACCAGGTTCAGGGTTTCCTGGTCGATCGCAGGGAATATCCAGGCCAGCAATGCCCAGTCCATGCGCAGCAGCGGCGCCACCATCAGGCAGCCGAAGGACAGCGCCATCCAGGCCTGGTGTTCAAAGATGCGGCGCTGGCGCAGGCCGCGCACGGCCATGGCGATGGCGAACAGCGCCAGTGCGCCGAACACCCACAGCGCGATCCAGGCCACGAGATGATCGTAGATGTGATGCGGGGGTGTCAGCGCCATATAAGCCATGGCCGTCACCACGCCGACGGGAACGGTGATGATGTAGATGGCACCTACGGTGCGGTGGGCTTTCATGAAGCGCTTGCGGAAGGCGGGCCAGAATTGCAGGCCGCCCAGCAGCATGCAGAACGCCGCGAAGAGTACATGCACCAGCATGAGGACCTGGTTGGTCCGCGGCATGGTGGTGTAGTAGATGCCCTGCTCCATGAGGCGGGAATCGGTGAAGCGCTTGGCATCGGTGAGCTTGGACAGCCCCCACATTTCCTCACTGACCGCGCGTAGGGAGGCCGGGTCTGGATTGCGTCGCGCTGCCTCCACCGCGGCGGTCACCTGCTGCGTTGCATTGTCCGTTGTGAAAGGCAGCAGGAATCGGGTGCTGCCTTCACGCAGTGTGATCCAGCCCGCCGCGCCCATGGCCACCACGATCACCAGTATGAAGGCCAGGGAAACCAGGGCTCCCGCATGTCCGTAGAAGCCTGTCGCTGCTTTTGCATCCGCCATCGTTCAACCTTTGCTGTCTGCCGTAGTTGTCGGTGATGCGGAGTCTGGGACAGCCATTTGCCGGAAGCGCTGTCCTGGGTCTATCCGCCGGGTGGATCGGCATAGTAGGTTCCAAAAAGGAACTGGTCAATTGATGGGAGTCATCCTTAGAATGTGCACCTTGGTTCCGGGAGATCGTCATGAAGTGGCAAAACGTGGGCGAAATGCCCTGCTCGGTAGCGCGCAGCCTGGCCATCCTGGGAGATCGCTGGACCCTGCTCATCCTGCGTAATGCCTTCCTCGGCATACGCCGCTTCGACGACTTCCAGTCCGGCCTGGGCGTGACCCGCCATGTCCTCGCCGGGCGCCTGACCCGCCTGGTGGAGGCCGGCGTGCTGAAAAAAGAGTCCTACCAGAACAATCCGCCGCGCTACGAATACGGCCTCACCGAGATGGGCCGCGATCTTTATCCCGTGCTGCTGGCCCTGACGGCCTGGGGTGACAAATGGCTGGATGAAGGCCGGGGTGCTCCGCTGGAGTATTTCCACAAAAGCTGCGGCCAGAAATTCAAACCGGTCACCGTGTGCTCGGAGTGCCGTGAGCCGGTACAGCCCAGGGACGTGGCGCCGATGGCGGGGCCGGGCTTGCAGCAGGCGGGGTGAATCTGAGAAGGGTAGAGTCTCGCGGGCAAATAGTCATTTTACGGTCCGCAAACGACTGTTTGGCGGAGCAGGAAAACGAAAGCAGCATTTAAACCTGATCACGCACCTTGATCTTTGG
>DASUXS010000048.1:0-6771 GCA_036377855.1 Moraxellaceae bacterium | reverse complement strand
CGCGCAGGGCGGCGGTGGTTTTGCGCTGGGCGCTGCGATACAGCACACGCGACAGTTTGACGTCCTGGTTGCTGCTGCGGCCGCTGTAGCGGTAGGTCTGCGTGGCGCCGGCCACCGACTGGTGGTAGGCGTTGCGGCTGGCGGAAAAAGCCAGCAGCCAGTAGGAGAAAGGCAGCGAGTAATGGCCGAAATAGCCTTCGGTGCCCTGGGGAAAGTCCGACCCTTTGTTCAGGTCATGCGTGGCCGTGACATAAAAAAGATCGTTGAGGCCAAAAGGATTGTCATAGGAAAAGGTGACGCTGCCCTGGTATTTGCCGGTGTTGTCACTGCCGCTGTCATCCAGCGACGCGCTGAAGCGCCAGGGAAATTCCTGCCGCCAGCGCAGCGCGAGGTCGCTTTCGCCAGGGCGCGGTGCCAGTCCCGCCGCCGGCTCCACCTGGATATCCGCCTCCACGGTCGGCAGGCGTTTCAGGTTCTCCACCCCCTGCTCCATGTCGCGCAGATTGAGCAGCGCCCCTTCGCGGCTGGGCAGGGCCGTCCACAGCTGCAGGCGGGAAGGCGCGTGCTCGACGCGCCGGATGGCATGCAGGCGCCCGGGCAGCAGCTGCAAACGCAGATGCCCGCTGCTCACGTTTTGCGGCGGTGCCAGCACCCGCGTGGTGATGAAGCCGCGCTGCAGGATGATGTTCTGCACACGCGTCATCACCACATTGACGCCCTCGGCGCCCAGGCAGCGGTGCAGGGGGCTGTCCTCGGCCGCGATGACCGCGCGCAGGGCAAACTCGAAGCGCTGCGCCTCTTCGCCCACCAGCTCTATTTGATCAATGACAAAGCAGGGCTGTTCCCGCGCGGGATACGTCAGATGCGGCACGGACGGCGCGGCGGCCGGTGGCGAGACTGCGGCGACGGGCTCGTTCTGCTGCCGTAGCACGTCTTCGCGCTGCTGCTGGCGCTGCAACTCCAGGCGCTGCTGTTCCTGCAGCCGGGCACTGTCATCCGGCGGGATGTCCAACGCCTGCGCCCGCAGGCCGGGAAAAAAACCCAGCAAAATAATGACGGCGCATCCCGCCAGGAAAACGCCAGACCGGCCCACATCATTCATGCCGCCATGACCTGCATAGAGTCAGAGATA
The DNA here is from genome assembly GCA_036377855.1 of Moraxellaceae bacterium. GTDB lineage: Bacteria > Pseudomonadota > Gammaproteobacteria > Pseudomonadales > Moraxellaceae > UBA2031. The sequence continues at coordinate 5,639 of DASUXS010000048.1, read as the reverse complement.
GGAAGTCCCGCGGCCACGCTGCGTTGCGGGATAAATAGTGCTAAATCGATATACGCGTCGGTCATGTCCACGACATGAGCCGGTAGTTGTCCCGATGCGCGGTGATTTAATGCCCTATCCCAGCCCCCTCCTCCCTGCTTTACATCAAGCAGAAAACATCAAAGGCCCTCGGGAAATACGGAGTCCATTCCGCAGAGATCCGGTTTTTTATCAGCAGGAAGCTGCCCAATCCGAAAATGGCGGCGATACATGAAGCATGGTGGGCTGTCACTTCTGCGCCAAAAGAAGACAACGCAGCAGGTCGGCTGCCGCAGCCGGAAACAGGAGTTCGACTTGCCTGGCTTGGCTTTTTTGAGCAGAAGGAAGGGAGCGGGGAAAGGAAGCAACTGCCATCAAACAAGCAGCAATAAAAAAGCCGGCATCAGCCGGCTTTTTTATTCACGCGAAAATCATTTCACGTAGTAGGTCTTGAGCGGCGGGAAGCCGTTGAATTCCACAGAGCTGTAGGAATTCGTATAGGCGCCCGTAGTCATCCAGTACAGGCGATCGCCCACGGCCAGGTTCAGCGGCAGCTGGTAGCCGACGTTTTCATACATGATGTCGGTGGAATCGCAGGTGGGGCCGGCCAATACCACGGTTCCCGTCTGCGGATTGCCTTCCAGCTTTTCCATGTAGATCGGATATTTGATGGACTCGCCCATGGTTTCCATCAGGCCCTGGAACAGGCCGACGTCCAGGTAGACCCAGCGGTTGAGGTCGGTACGCGACTTGCGCGAGATCAGCACCACTTCCGACACCAGCACGCCGGACTCGCCCACCAGCGAACGGCCCGGCTCCAGGATGATTTCCGGCAGCTCATCGCCGTAGTCGTCACGCAGGTAGCGCAGGATTTCCTCGGCATAGGTCTGGATGGGGTTCACTTCCGAGATGTAGTTGGCGGGGAAGCCGCCACCCATATTGATCATCTTGAGCTCGATGTCTTCTTCGAGCTTCATCCAGTCGAACATGTATTTCACTTTCGACAGGGCGGCGTCCCAGACAGCGATGTCCTTCTGCTGCGAACCGACATGGAAGGAGATGCCGTAGGGGATGAGGCCCAGCTGCTTGGCCATCACCAGCAGGTCGATAGCCATGTCCGGGTGGCAGCCGAACTTGCGCGACAGCGGCCACTCGGCGGTTTCGCCGCCTTCAACAAGAATGCGCACGAAGACCTTGGAGCCGGGGGCGTTGTCCGCGATGGACTGCAGGTCGGCCTTGGAGTCGGTGGCGTAGAGGCGTATGCCCTTGTCGTAGGCGTACTTGATATGTGCGGCTTTCTTGATGGTGTTGCCGTAGGAAATACGGTCCGGCTCAACGCCGGTGTCCAGCACGCGGTTCAGTTCAAAGATGGAGGCGATGTCGAAGTTGGAGCCGACATCACGCAGCAGCTCGACCACGGGCACGCCCGGGTTGGCCTTGAGGGCGTAGTGCACCTTGGCCATGGGGAAGCAGCCGGTCAGCTCTTCGAATTTCTGCTTGATGATTTCAAGGTCGACCACCAGGAAAGGCGTTTCCTTGGTGTCGGCGACGTCGCGGATTTTCTTCCACTCGGCATCAGTACAGTAATCAGCAAGGCGCATGGCACCACCCATTCAAAAACAGATGAAAGAATGAAAAGAGCCCCTGGAAACCACCACGGCATAACCGGAATCTGTGACGGTTTCGAGAGGCTCTCCGACCTGCGTCAGGTTGCTGCGCGAGCTTGCTAAAGGGCGCCCTGGCACTGACAGCGCGAAGGGTAAAGGCAAAGGGGGGGTCAATCAAGACATGGGGCGTGACCGGTGCCTCGTTTGGCGCCCCCTGCTGCACAGGACGCGCCTAAAGGGGCCGGCGACCGATGCGCATGGGCAGCGGCCAGCGCAGTTCGCGGCGCTGGGCGGGATCGCCCCAGAGCGGCAGCAGTTCGGCACGGAGGGCCGGCAAGGGGTCGTGGCCCTGCTGGCGGCGGAAGGCCTGTACCGAGGACCAGGTGCCCAGGTAGCCGATGAGCTGGTCCAGGGTCCAGGTCGCTGTCATGGCCTGGGCCGGGAAGGCGATCTCGGGCCAGGGAAAGGGCAGCTCGCGGTAATCCTTCTCCACATGGGCGCGCTCCGGCGGCCAGTACGGGCCCATGAGCACCTGGTGGAAGTGCCGCAGCGGCGGATCCAGTTCGGCATTGATGCGCACGCCGCTGTAGGTGAGCAGGGCCAGTACACCACCGGGCTTGAGCACACGCGTAGCTTCGGCATAGAAGGCGGGCAGATCGAACCAGTGCGCGGCCTGGGCCACCAGCAGCAAGTCCAGGCTGGCATCCGCCAGCCCGCTGGCTTCTGCCGGCGCGACCCGGAACTGCACATTGTCGGGACCCTGCGCGGCCGCGATCTGTTCGGCGCTGGCATCGGTGGCCACCACCTCGCGGTAGTGCGTCGCCAGTCCGGCCGCGGCCTGGCCGTTACCGGTGGCGCAGTCCCAGGCGCGGTCGTGGCTGGCGGTCAGCGCTGCCAGGTCGGCGAATAGCGAGGCCGGGTAACGCGGACGGAAGCTCGCGTAGTCCATGGCCAGCGCGGAGAAATGATCCTTGAACTCAGGCATGGCCGGCCGGGGGCTCGTCGCCGGGTGGCGGGGTCTGCGGCGGGAAATGCGGCTCCAGCAGGCGAATGAGGCGGTGTTCGTTATAGAGCGCCAGCGAGGCAACGCCGATCAGCGCAGCGATGAAAAGCCCGCAGCCGATAAAAGCGAGATTGCCCATCACCGCCATCAGCGCCAGCTGGTCCAGGTCCGGCTGGCCGGCCAGCAGGTGGGTCGCCAGCGCTCCCGGACTGACAAAGAGGGGATATTTGAACCACAGCAGGGCATAGCAGGCGATCAGCAGCGCCAGCAGCGTGGCCGCGACAAAGGGCCAGTATCGGATCTGGCGACGGCGGCGCTCGATATAGGCCAGCTGCTCCGGTGTCATGACAGGCTTCCTGCGATTAACGTCGCCGCACGCTAGCAAGAGCGGGCCGCCGGCTCAAGCGGGGGACGCTTCACCGGTGCACCCTGCCGGCCACTGGCGGGACAAAGACGCTATGCCACCCATACGACTTCGTCATCCCCGCGAACCATTTCGTCATCCCCGCGCAGGCGGGGATCTCTTGAATTCAGGCAGGGCGTTTTAAAAGGCCCGCTGCATATCATGGAGATCCCCGCCTGCGCGGGGATGACGATGCTGGAAGTAACTCCCATAAAAAAGGCCGGCAGATGCCGGCCTTTTTCCTCTCTGCAGGATCAGAGATTGGACTCCGCATATTCCGCGAGTATGGAACGCGGCACACCATGCAGCTGCAGGTGGCCGCCATGCTTGAAGCCCTTGAAGCGCTCGCTCATATAGGTGAGGCCGGAGCTGGTGGGCGACAGATAAGGCGTGTCTATCTGCGCCAGGTTGCCCAGGCAGACCACCTTCGAGCCGTCGCCGGCGCGGGTGATGATGGCCTTCATCTGGTGCGGCGTGAGGTTCTGGCATTCGTCGATGAGGATGAGCGAACGCTGGAAGCTGCGGCCACGGATGTAGTTCAGCGCCTTGAACTGGATATTGGCCTTTTCCTTCACGTATTCGATGGAGCCCGAGGGGCTGGCATCGTTGAGGTGCAGGGCTTCGATATTGTCGCTGATGGCGCCCAGCCAGGGATCCATCTTTTCCTCTTCGGTACCGGGCAGGAAGCCGTGCTCTTCCGCCAGCGGCGGCGTCGAGCGCGTGGCGATGATCTTGTTGAAGCGGCGCTCGACTATGGTCATCTCTATGGCCGCGGCCAGCGCCAGTATGGTCTTGCCGGAACCGGCGGGGCCGGTCAGTGACACCAGGTGCACATTCGGGTCCATGAGCAGGTTCAGCGCCAGCGCCTGGTGGATATTGCGCGGCGTCAGGCCCCAGGCCTGCTGGTTCATCAGGCGTTCGCGCGGCATGTCGATGAGCACGACTTTTTCCGCATCGATTTCCTGCACGCGGCCGACAAAACCTTCTTCGTCGATGATGAACTGGTTGAGGAAAAGCGAATCCCCCAGGCTCTCGCGCGGCACGAAATGCAACGTCTCGCCCATGCCCTGCACGGTTTCCACGGCCTTCACGCGATCCCAGAAGGAACCTTCCATTTCGTGGTAGCCACGCGCCAGCTGCTTGATGTCGGAGACAAGCTGGTCGTTGTGGTAATCCTCGGCGGCCAGGCCACAGGCACGCGCCTTGAGGCGCATGTTGATGTCCTTGGTCACCAGCACCACCTTGGTGTTGATGTCGCCGGCCTGCAGGGTCACCAGCTGGTTGATGATCTTGTTGTCGTTGAGCTCGTTGGACAGGTATTCCTTGCTGGGCCCGTCCTGGGTGTCCATGAGCACGGACAGGGTGCCGTGGTAGCTGCGGGTGAGGTCGCGCCAGATGGGCACGCCCTGGCGGATCTTTTCCGGTTCGGCTTCACCGAGGATGGTGTCGATCAGGCGTATGGCGGCGCGGCATTCAGCGGAGACGGAGGCTTTTCCGGATTTGAGCTTGTCCAGCTCTTCCAGGACGGTCATGGGGATGATGACGCGGTGTTCTTCGAAATTGAGGACTGAATTCGGATCGTGGATCAGGACGTTGGTGTCGATGATGTAGGCTTTTTTGCGCTGGCTGCTTTTTTCTGTGATGTCTTCCATTTCTTCCGTCACCTGAACAACGTGGGCCTTTGGATAAAGGGCGCGAGCGCAGAGCAGCGCGAGCGCGGCCGGGAACTTCGACGAGATCCGATCAGATCATTCCGGAGCACCCTCCCGATGGCCATGCCATGCGAATTCAGGTTGCAAACAACATACCGCAGCCGGCGCGGAATGCAAAAACTTTTTCGATCTTAGTTCAGGGCTGCAGGGGGCAGACCGGCGACAGGCGTCCGCGTAGCAGGGGCAGCGCGGCTTCCGGCGAGAAATCGGCGGGGACGTAGTCCATGGAGCGTTTGTCGGCCGGCAGCAGCTGCCAGTGTTTGTAGACCTCGGCGACGAATTCACTGCAGAAACCGCCGCCCTGCCAAGCCGCGGCCTCATGCCCGCGCCACCAGGCCTTGAACTGCTTGATCACGAAATTGCAGTAGGGCAGCGCGGCCCATTGACGCACCAGGGGTTTGATGCGACGGTAACGCCAGCGCGCCGTCTCCGCACCCACCAGGCGGCGCACCACCACCTCGCCCGGATAGCTGGCCAGCTTTTCTGCCAGCGGCACCAGCTGCACCCCGTCGAACACTTCTCCGCGATGAATGTCCGCCAGCTTGCTGGCGCGCGTGGCTTCCCACAGCAGCGGCACATTGCCGTATTCCGGCAGGCGCACCACGATGCCCACATGGGACCAGTAACTGCCGGTGCAGCAGCGCACGAGGCGGGCCGCGAAGGTACGGCCGGAGAAGAGGACGATGTCGCCCGTCTTGAGTGCGTCCAGGCGGACGGCGGGCGATGCCACGAGGTATGAAGGGCGTCGGAAGGCGCTCAGCATGACCGGGGCGAGCTCTGGCTTGTCATGCGGGCCATGCTGCCCCGGGGCCATGACAGGGCGTTGAAGCCGCGGTCTCCAAGCCATGACAGCCGGGTTAAGGTTTGGTGTCAGCCCCGCCTTCCCCCGCCCCCTC
>DASUXS010000047.1:0-2634 GCA_036377855.1 Moraxellaceae bacterium | reverse complement strand
GAGGATTTCATCGATGTAATCCGGCTCGCCACGTGCACGCCAGTCGGCGGCCACGCGATGTACTTCTTCGTCGCTGACAAAGGCGCCGTGCACACGCTCCGGCAGGCTGGTGCCGGGGGCGAGATAGAGCATGTCGCCATGGCCCAGCAGCTGCTCCGCGCCGCCCTGGTCGAGGATGGTGCGGGAGTCGATCTTGCTGGAGACCTGGAAGGCGATACGGGTGGGCACGTTGGCCTTGATGAGGCCGGTGATCACGTCCACCGAAGGACGCTGCGTGGCCAGGATGAGATGGATGCCGGCGGCACGTGCCTTCTGCGCGATACGGGCGATCAGCTCTTCCACCTTCTTGCCGACCACCATCATCATGTCGGCGAATTCGTCCACCACCACTACGATATAGGGCAGCTTGACCAGGGGCGGTGCCGATTCCTGCAGTGCGGAGTCCACGCCCGGCTTCCACAGCGGATCGGGAATGGTCTCGCCCTTCTCGGCAGCGTCTTCGATCTTCTTGTTGAAGCCAGCCAGGTTACGCACGCCCATGGCAGCCATCAGCTTGTAGCGACGCTCCATTTCCCCGACCGACCAGCGCAACGCATTGGCGGCGTCCTTCATGTCGGTGACCACGGGCGTGAGCAGATGCGGGATCTTGTCGTAGACCGAGAGCTCCAGCATCTTGGGGTCTATCATGATGAGGCGCACATCTTCCGGCCGCGCCTTGAACAGGATGCTGAGCAGCATGGCGTTCACGCCCACGGACTTACCCGAGCCCGTGGTACCGGCCACCAGCAGATGCGGCATACGCGCCAGGTCAGCCACCACCGGCTTGCCGGCAATGTCCTTGCCCAGCGCCAGGGTCAGCGGCGACTCCTTGCCCTCATAAGTCTGCGAGGACAGGATTTCCGAAAGGCGCACCATCTCGCGGTCTTCGTTGGGCACTTCGATGCCGACCACGGACTTGCCCGGAATCACTTCCACCACACGCACGGAAATCATGGCCAGGGAACGCGCCAGGTCCTTGGCGATATTGGTGATGCGCGCGACTTTCACGCCGGGTGCCGGCTGGATTTCAAAACGCGTGATCACCGGGCCGGGCTGTACCGCCACCACCTCGGCATCGATATTGAATTCCTTGAGCTTGAGTTCAAGCAGCCGCGACAGGCCTTCCAAGGCCTCGGTGCTGTAGCCCTTCTTCTTGCTGAAGTCAGGGGTGTCCAGCAGGCTGAGCGCGGGCAGCGGACCCGTGGGCGCTTCCGGCGCATCGAAGAGGCCGCGCTGTTTTTCCTTCTGCGCACGTTCGCTGCGTTTGATGGGCGCCACCGCCAGCGGCGTGATCACCGGCGCCGTCTTCTCCTCTTCCCCCGGACGCGGCTTGCGTACGGGCGGGGCCACCGGCGGCACCATGGGCTCCAGACCGACGATGGGCTCGGAGCGCGTGATGTCTTCCCGCGCCAGCTGCATCTTCACCTTGTTGTTGGTGAGCGCGAGTTCAAAACTGGGGGCGGCCTCTTCCAGGGAACGGCGCATGGCGCGCTTTTCCTTCCAGGCGTCCAGGTATTCGCGGAAATGGCCGCTGACGATGGCGCCCAGCATGGCGCCGGCATCCCAGAAGAAATGGCCCACGGTGTCCATGAGCCAGAACCAGGACAGGCCGGTGGACAGCGTGACGCCGATAAGGAAGACGGTGAGCAGCAGCAGGCTGCCGCCGAAAAGACCGAAGGCATTCATCATGCCGCGACCGATTTCCAGGCCCATCACGCCGCCGGCGGCATTGCTGATATCCGCCGACGGTTCATGCCAGTGCAGAGCCAGCAGCGCGGCACCGGCCAGCAAGGCCACCAGCAGGCTGAGCACGCGCCAGGCCAGGCCCAGCAGCGGCGGCTCTTTGCGCCACAACCAGAACACCTGGACGAAAACGAAGATGGGCAGGAAGACCGCGGCGCGGCCAAAGACGGTGTAGAGGATGTCCGCCACCCAGGCACCGACACGGCCGCCGGCATTGCTGATGGCGCTGCCGCCGACATGGCTCCAGCCCGGATCGGCCGCAGACCAAGTCAGCAGGGACAGCAGCAGATAGAGTCCGAACGTGGACCACAACAGGGTTTTTATCTCGCGCAGGCCTTTGCGCTGGCCTTTGCCCTGATCTTTGTTGGCGGCGGGCTGCGGGGCGTCCTTCTTGCTCACGGAAAAGTCTCAAAAACAGCAAGGCGGTATTGTAACGGCTGGGCCCGATTATGCCATGGCTCCGGCCTGTCCCAAGCCGCGGAAATCCCTTTTGTGTCACGTATTTGTGGCGCGCTGTTCAGGCGGCTCCGCGCAAGGCGGCATGGCGGATGCGACCTTCGGAAAGCGCCAGCGCCGATGCCCAGCAGGCGGTGCTGGTTTGCCCGGCCGCCAGTTCGAGGACACGCGGCAGGACCACGGCCGACAAGGCCTCGGTCGCGGTACGCGGAACCGCCCCCGGAAGATTGGTCACACCAATGAAAGTAAGGCCGTTTTCGCGGTAGGCCGGCTCGCGCCAGCTGGTCGGCCGTATGCCTTCCACGCAGCCGCCCTGGTCGATGGCGATATCCACCAGCACCCGGCCCGGACGCAGGCAGTCCAGTAATTCGCGGGTGATCACGCGTGGTGCTTCGG
>DASUXS010000046.1:0-6017 GCA_036377855.1 Moraxellaceae bacterium | reverse complement strand
GTCGCCCCGGCGAAAGCCGGGGCCCAGTGCCTTTACAACAGCCATTAAAAGCAAAGGCGCTGGATGCCCGCTTTCGCGGGCATGACGGAGTAGGGAGTAAGGAATCAAGCAGCGACGATCAGGCGCACCGCATGCGCCACCGCACGCAGTTTCTCCAGCGCCTTTTCTCCTTCCTGCAAACGCTTTTCCAGCACGTGGATTTCCGCCGGACGCACGGCCGGATTCACCGCGGCCAGGGCCTTGAGCCTGTCGATTTCCGCCTGGTTCACCGTCTGCCAGCGCTGCAGCGTTTCCTGGCGTATGCCGGGCAGCTGCGTTTCGGCCGCCTTGGTGGCATTCGCCAGCATGGTTTCCAGCAATTCCTGCTGCTGCTTCACGACCTGGCGGGCCACGGAGCGGTCCAGGGGCTGTATCTGTTTCAGCAGCACGTCGTGGCTGACCTTGGCGGACAGGTCGCGGCCCTGCTGGTCCAGCAGGATACGCAAGGCCAGCGAGGGCAGGGCGGATTCCGCATTGAGGCCGCGCGGCGCCACCACTTCCAGGTGGAAGAAAAGCTCCAGCAGCACGGTGCCGGGCTTGATGCCCTTGTTGCGTATCAGCGCGACATTGGCGTTGCCGTACTCCTGCGACAGGAAGAGATCCAGCAGGCCCTGGGCCATGGGATGTTCCCAGCTCAGGAAATGCACGTCTTCACGCGCCAGCGAATAATCGCGGTCGAAAGACACGGTCATGCCTTCCGGATCCAGGCCGGGGAAGCCGTCCAGCAACTGATGATCGCCGGGACGCAGGATATGCAGATGGGTTTCCACCTGTTCTTCCTGGTCCACGCCAAAGGCCGACCAGGCGCGTTCCAGGAAATCCGGCAGCACCGGGTCTTCATCCTGCGCCGTGACGGCGGCGATCAGTTCCTCGGCGACATCGCGGCGGCAGGAATTCAATTCGATCAGGCGGTCACGCCCCTGTTCCAGTTCTTCCAGCAAATCATCGCGCAGGGCCTTGGCTTTCTGCAGCAGCGCATCGAAGGCACTGCCGCCGTCGCGCAGCGCCGCCGGGAACTCGGGTTTGAAGGCTTCGAGGATGGTGCGTGCGGTGGGGCTGATGTTTTCAAAGGCATCCAGGCCCTCGTGGTACCAGCGGAACAGACGCTCCTGCGCCGTGCCGGCAAAATAGGGCACATGCAGCTTGATGGTTTCTTTCTGGCCGATACGGTCCAGGCGGCCGATACGCTGTTCCAGCAGCTCGGGATCACCCGGCAGGTCGAACAGCACGAGGTGATGCGCAAACTGGAAATTGCGGCCTTCGGAACCGATTTCCGAACACAGCAGTATCTGCGCGCCGTATTCCTCGTCGGCGAAATAGGCGGCGGCGCGGTCGCGCTCCAGCAGGCTCATGCCTTCGTGGAAAACGGAGGTGCGTATGCCTTCCTTGAGACGCAGGTATTCTTCCAGCGCCAGCGCCACCGGACTGGAGCGGCAGATCAGCAGCACTTTTTCGCGCTTGAGCTTTTTCAGCAGGCCCAGCAGCCAGGTCACGCGCGCATCGCTTTCGCACCAGCTGTCGTCGGAGACATGCATTTCCGGATACAGGGCCTGGGCCAGCGTCGCCGGCTTGGCCGCGCTGGCGGCTTCCAGTGCCACCGGCAGGCAGACGCGTTCGGGGAAACCGCCAATGGCTTCACGCGTATTGCGGAACAGCACGCGGCCCACGCCATGACGGTCCAGCAGCGCGGTCAGCGCGGCCTGGCGCTGCTCCGGCGTGGACAGGTCGGCCGTGATGTCGGCCGGCAGTTTTTCCTGCAACACGGCCATGGCGTCTGCCGGAATGTCGGCATCGCCCAGCAGCGCTTCAGCCGCGGCCGCCACACTGGCAAAAGCTTCTTCTTCCGCGATGAAGGCATCCAGGTTGTGATAGCGCGCCGGATCCAGCAAACGCAGGCGGGCGAAATGACTGGCCACGCCCAGGTGTTCCGGTGTTGCCGTCAGCAGCAGCACACCCGGTGTTTTTTCGGCGAGTCGCGCCACCAGCTCATAAGCTTCGCTGGGTTCTTCCGGCGACCATTCCAGGTGATGGGCTTCGTCCACCACCAGCAGGTCCCAGCCGGCTTCCAGTGCGGCATCGGCCAGGTCGGGATGGTCCACCAGCAGTTCCTGCGCCAGCAGCACGATCTGTTCGGTTTCAAACGGATTCTGGTCGGCATCCGCTTCGCGTATGGCAGCGGTGCGTTCGAGATCGAACAGCGCGGCGTTCAGGTTGAAACGGCGGCGCATTTCCACCAGCCACTGGTACTGCAGGTTTTCCGGCACCAGGATGAGCACACGGCCGGCACGGCCGGTCTGCAGCTGCTGGTGGATGATGAGGCCGGCTTCAATGGTCTTGCCCAGGCCGACTTCATCGCCCAGCAGCACGCGCGGCTGCGGCCGCAGGCCGACTTCATGCGCGATGTAGAACTGGTGCGGCACCTGGCCCAGGCGCGGGCCGACCAGGCCGCGCACCGGCGACTGGCTGAGCTTTTCCTGCTGCAACAGGGCCTGCACGCGCAGGTTGAAGAGTTCATTGCTGTCCAGCTGCGAGGCCAGCAGGCGTTCCTGCGGACGCGAGAGATGGATGTCGGCCGACAGCCGCGTTTCGTTCAGGTCGGAGGCTTCACCACTGGCATTGACCACGCTGTAGCGCAGCAGGCCACGCTGCTCATGCACCGCGGTCACGGTGAAGGCATTGCCGCCGGCATCCTGCACGCTGTCGCCGACGGCGAAACGGATACGCGACAGCGGCGCGTTGTTGCGCGCATAGACACGGGTTTCCTCGCTTTTCGGAAACAGCACCGTCAGCGAACGCGCATCGATTTCAATCATCACGCCCAGGCCCAGTTCGGTCTCGGTGTCGGAAATCCAGCGCTGGCCTACGGCCGGGGCAAACAAAGCAGCAGTCATGCAGTCGTGTCTCGCAAAATCAAAAAGGCGCGGGCCGGTGGAAACGCAGGCGCGCGCGGCTTGTCGGATGAGTGAATTCCAGGGTTTCCGCATGCAGGCAGAGGCGGGAGCCGGGCGGTGCGGCTTCGGCGGGGGCATACAGGGCGTCACCGAGCAGCGGATGCCCCAGCGCCTGCATATGCACACGCAACTGGTGCGAACGGCCGGTATGCGGCACCAGGGCGACGCGGGCATGCGTGTCTTCCTGCGCCAGCAATTCCCATTCGGTCAGGCTGGGCTGGCCGTTCTCCATGTCCACGACATGGCGGGGCTTGGTGGGCGGGTCGTAACGCAGGGGGAAAGTGATGCGGCCGCCGGTGTCGGCCAGGCGGCCCATGACCAGGGCGATATAGCGTTTGCCGACTTCGCGGTCCTGGAACTGGCGGGACAGCTCGCGGTGGCTGTCGGCATTGCGCGCCACGACCATAAGGCCGGAGGTGTCGCGGTCCAGGCGGTGCACGACGCGGGCGCCGGGATAGTCGGCCTGCAGGCGGCTGATCTGGCAGTCCTGCTTGTCCTCGCCCAGGCCCGGGACGCTGAGCAGGCCGGAAGGCTTGTCCACCACCAGCAGCTCGGCATCGGCATACAGCACTTCGTGGCGTATGACGGCAGGCCCGAGAATGACAGGTAGCGAAGTGACAGGGAGGGACATGGACAGGCACCGGCGGGGCGTCGGGCGCGAATTGTAGTCGACTGCCTGCGCAAGGCCAGCCCTTTTGCCGTCATAATCCGTCGTCTTGCCGCCTTTGCCGTAGTCCTGCCGCCCATGTCCGAACGCCGAATCTATTTCCTGCTGCTCACCGGCATCACCGGCATGGCCATGGGGCAGACCCTGGTGTTCGCCCTCTTGCCCCTGCTGGGCCGGGCCGTGGGCCTGCGCGAGCTGCAGATCGGCATCATCATCACGGCCTCGTCCGCAGTCTATGCCGTCGCCACCCGTATCTGGGGCCGGCGCAGCGACACCCTGGGGCGCAAGCGCGTCATCCTCATCGGCCTCACCGGCTACACCCTGGGCACGCTGCTGTTCACCAGCCTGTTCTGGCTGGGCTTTGAACAGGTCCTGCGCGGCGGCCTGCTGTGGCTGGCGCTGATCACGGCGCGCTGCCTGCAGTCCACGGTGATGGCGGGCACCATGCCGGCCTCCAATGCCTATGTCAGCGACATCACCACGGCCGCCACGCGTACCGCCGGCATCGCCCGCCTGGGCGCGGCCAACAGCACGGGCACCATCATCGGTCCGGCCGCGGCAGGTGTACTGGCCGGGATCAGCCTGCTGGCGCCGCTGTATTTCGCCGCCGGTGTCACCTTCATCAGCCTGTTGCTGATTGCCGCCTTCCTGCCGGAATCGCCGCGTGCCGTGCACAGCGGCAGCACGCCGTCCAGGCCCCTGCATTTCGACGATCGCCGCTACCGCCATTTCCTGCTGATCGCCGCGGTGATGTTCATTGCCTTCTCCGTGGTGCAGCAGACGCTGGGTTTTTATTTCCAGGACACGCTGCGCCTCTCCAGCCAGCAGGCAGCGACACGGGTGGGTTTTGCATTGATGTTGTCGGCGGCGCTGGCGCTGTTTGCCCAGGCCCTGCTGGTGCAACGCCTGCGCTGGCCGTCATGGCGGCTGATACAGGCGGGGCTACTGGCGCTGATCGCGGGGTCGTTGCTGCTGACCCTGGGGCGTGAAGCCTTGCCGCTGTTTGCCGGCGTAGCCTGCTGCGGCCTGGGCGTGGGCCTTTGCTATCCCGGCTGCGTGGGGGCGGCGTCGCTGACAGTCGATGCCGAAGAGCAGGGCGCCCTGGCGGGTCTTACCACGGCCTTGCCGGCCATAGGTTCCGTGGTCGGTCCCATACTGGGCACGGGCCTTTACGAGCTGGCGCCGCAATGGACTTATGCCGGCAACCTCCTGCTGCTGGTGCCCGTGCTGTTCTATGCGCGGTCGCAGGCGCGGCGCCACGCCTGAGTCTTTCCGCATTGTTGCAACCGGCGAACACTGCTTTCGCCGGCCGCCGGTTTATCCACGACAGGGCAGGGGGCATGATGATCGCATCCCGAAACCACGGCCCTGAATCCCGGAGGCTGCCATGCTACCCACCCTGTTTGTTTCCCACGGTTCGCCCATGCTCGCCATCGAGCCCGGCGTCTATGGCGAAGCCTGGAAGAAGCTGGCCGCCAGCATGCCGCGGCCGGAGGCCATCCTCATGGTGTCGGCACACTGGAACACACGCCAGCCTGTGCTGAGCGCCGCTGCGCCGCCGGAAACCATCCATGACTTCGGCGGCTTTCCGCCGGCGCTTTATGAAATCCGCTACCCGGCACCCGGTGCTCCGGCCCTGGCTGAGCGCGTGTCTGCCTTGCTGGCGCAGGCCGGCGTGGCGCACGGCATTGCACCGGATCGCGGCCTCGACCATGGTGCCTGGGTGCCGTTGCAGCAGATGTATCCCGAGGCGGATATTCCTGTGACGCAGCTGTCCGTGCAGCCCGGACTGGATGCGGAGTGGCATCTGCAGATGGGCGAGCTGCTGCGTCCGCTGCGCGCCGAGAATGTCCTGGTCATTGCCTCGGGCAGCCTCACGCACAATCTGCGCGAATTCCATTTCGATGAATTCAACACTGATGTGGCCGACGACTATGTGCATGATTTCCAGCGCTGGATGTATGGTGCGCTGACCCGCAACGACCGCGCGGCGCTGGCAGACTGGCAGCAGCAGGCGCCACAGGCGCGAAGGGCGCATCCCACGCCGGAGCATCTTCTGCCTTTGTTCGTGGCTTATGGGGCCGCGGCGGAGAATCCGGGAGTGGAAAGGACGCTGGCGAATTATTCAGGTGGGGCGCTGGCGATGGATTGCTACGTTTTTCATTAAAAGCCGCTAGTCCTTATTAACGTCGTCCCCGCGCAGGCGGGGACCTCGAGAATTCAGGCTGGGCCTTGTTTAAAGCTCTGCCCGAATCGTGGAGGTCCCCGCCTGCGCGGGGACGACGATTGCCGGAGACTCAAGCCTCATCCGCCACCGGCGTCGCCGGCTTGCCGATACGGCTATTACGATCCAGCTGGAA
>DASUXS010000045.1:0-8541 GCA_036377855.1 Moraxellaceae bacterium | reverse complement strand
CGGTGCAGGAGCACTTCAAGGTGCTCAAGTCCCGCAAGCCGCAGGCTTCACGCCCCCGCTCGCCGGAAGTCTACCTGTTAGCCCAGGGTTTCAAGGGCTGACCGGGCTTCCGCCCTCCGTGCCCGGCCTTGTGGTCGGGATACGGGCTCTATAATGTCGCAGGCGATCTTGGTTTCGCGCGTATCCCCCGGGAGTTTCCCTTGAACGACATGGTGAAGAATCTGATTCTGTGGCTGGTCATCGCCGGCGTGCTGGTCTTTGTGTTCAGCAATTTCAACCAGCAGGCCGCCACCAAGCCCCTGATCTATTCCGAGTTCGTTTCGGCCGTGAACAACGGCGAGGTGAAGAAGGTCAAGATCGACGGCCTCAAGGTCTCCGGCGAGAAGCTCAACGGCGACAAGTTCGAGACCATACGTCCGGGCACCTTCGACCAGTCCCTGGTCCCCATGCTGCTGGACAAGAAGGTGGTGGTGGAGGGCGTGGAGCCGCAGGGCCAGAGCATCTGGACCCAGCTCCTGCTGGCCAGCTTCCCGGTGCTCATCATCATCGCGCTCTTCATGTTCTTCATGCGCCAGATGCAGGGCGGTGGTGCGGGCGGCAAGGGCGGCCCCATGACCTTTGGCAAGTCGCGTGCGCGTCTGCTGTCTGAAGACCAGATCAAGACCACCTTCGCCGATGTCGCCGGCTGCGACGAAGCCAAGGAAGACGTCAGCGAAATCGTCGAGTTCCTGCGCGACCCGGGCAAGTTCCAGAAGCTGGGCGGCAAGATTCCGCGCGGCGTGCTCATGGTCGGCCCCCCGGGTACCGGTAAGACGCTGCTGGCCAAATCCATTGCCGGCGAAGCCAAGGTGCCCTTCTTCTCCATCTCCGGTTCCGACTTCGTGGAAATGTTCGTCGGTGTCGGTGCCTCGCGCGTGCGTGACATGTTCGAGCAGGCCAAGAAGCAGGCGCCCTGCATCATCTTCATCGACGAAATCGACGCCGTCGGCCGCCATCGTGGCGCCGGCCTGGGCGGCGGTCACGACGAACGCGAACAGACGCTGAACCAGCTGCTGGTGGAAATGGACGGTTTTGAAACCGGCGACGGCATCATCGTCATCGCCGCCACCAACCGTCCTGACGTGCTGGACAACGCGCTGCTGCGCCCGGGCCGCTTCGACCGCCAGGTGGTGGTGGGCCTGCCCGACATCCGCGGCCGCGAACAGATACTGAAAGTGCATATGCGCAAGGTGCCGCTGGGCGAGAACGTGGATGCCGCACTGATCGCGCGCGGCACCCCGGGCTTCTCCGGTGCCGACCTGGCCAACCTGGTGAACGAGGCGGCGCTGTTCGCGGCGCGTGGCAACAAGAAAGTGGTCGAGATGCGCGAGTTCGAGCTGGCCAAGGACAAGATCATGATGGGCGCCGAGCGCAAATCCATGGTCATGTCGGAAAAGGAAAAGCTGAACACCGCCTACCACGAAGCCGGCCACGCCATCGTCGGCCGCCTCGTGCCCGACCACGATCCGGTCTACAAGGTTTCCATCATTCCGCGCGGTCGTGCCTTGGGCGTGACCATGTACCTGCCGGAAGAAGACCGTTACAGCTGGTCCAAGCTCAGCATCGAATCGCGTATCTGCTCGCTGTTCGGCGGCCGTATCGCGGAAGAGCTGACGCTGGGCTTTGACGGCGTCACCACCGGGGCCAGCAACGACATCCAGCGCGCCACCGAAATGGCACGCAACATGGTCACCAAATGGGGCCTGTCGGAAAAAATGGGTCCGCTGATGTATGAAGAGGACGAGGGTGAAGTCTTCCTCGGCCGCTCCGTCACGCAGCGCAAGAATGTCTCGGCGCAGACCGCCATGGACATCGACAATGAAATCCGCGCCATCATCGATCGCTGCTATGAAAAGGCCCGGCAGATCCTGCTTGAGAACCGCGACAAGCTGGACCTGATGGCGGAAGCGCTGATGCAGTATGAAACCATCGATGCCGAGCAGGTCGATGCCATCATGTCCGGGCGCAAGCCGGAGCCGCCCAAGGGCTGGGATGATGGCGACAAGCCGCAGGAAAAAACGGAAGTCGTGGCCGAGGAAAAGCCGGCGCGCGTGGAAAGCAGTGTCTCGGTCATGCCCCCCATCGGGGGTCCGGCCGCCCAGCACTGACCACGGTCTGGGATGTTTTCGGATAAGGGCCGCCACAGCGGCCCTTTCCTTTGCTGATGCACCAATGCCCGAGAGCATGATCCGCTTATGACAATGCTGCAGTGTGGCCGCCACCGCCTGGACCTTTCGCGTCCGGTCATCATGGGCATCCTCAATGTCACGCCCGATTCCTTTTCGGATGGTGGCCGCTATCTCAGCGTGGACGCGGCCCT
The DNA here is from genome assembly GCA_036377855.1 of Moraxellaceae bacterium. Classification (GTDB taxonomy): domain Bacteria; phylum Pseudomonadota; class Gammaproteobacteria; order Pseudomonadales; family Moraxellaceae; genus UBA2031. The sequence goes on along the minus strand of DASUXS010000045.1, from coordinate 6,182 downwards.
GCAACAGGCGCGGCGCCTGCATGCGGAGGGCGCGGGCATGATAGATGTCGGCGCTGAAAGCACGCGGCCCGGCGCTGCCGCCGTGCCGGTGCAGCAAGAGCTGGACCGCACCCTGCCGGTGGTGGAAGCCATCGCGCGTGAACTGGATGTGGTGATTTCCGTGGATACCTCCACGCCCGAGGTGATGCGCGAAGCCGCCGCCCGCGGTGCCGGTTTCATCAATGACGTGCGCGCCCTGCGTCGCGACGGCGCACTGCAGGCGGCCGCTGCCACCGGCCTGCCGGTCTGCCTCATGCATATGCAGGGCGAGCCGGATTCCATGCAGAAGAATCCGCAGTACCGCGATATCGTGGCGGAGGTGGAGGCTTTCCTGCGCGAGCGCATGCAGGCCTGCACGGCGGCCGGCATAGACACCAGCCGTATCGTGCTGGATCCGGGTTTCGGCTTCGGCAAGACCCTGGCGCACAACCTCACTCTGCTGGACCAGCTGCCGCGCCTGCAGGCGCTGGGGCCGTTGCTGGTCGGCCTGTCGCGAAAATCCATGCTGGGTTCTATTCTCGGAGGGGCGCCCGTGGACCGGCGCCTCTTTGCCGGCGTCACGGCGGCAGCGGTTTCGGTTTTGAATGGCGCGCGCATCATCCGCGTCCATGATGTGAAAGCCACGGCGGATGCCGTTGCCGTGGCCATGGCTTTGCTGGACAACCGGCAACATTGATAAAAAGCATTGGAAGAAGGTGCACAGCATGAGCAGGAAATATTTCGGCACGGACGGTGTGCGCGGCAAGGTCGGCGAAGAGCCCATCACGCCGGATTTCGCCCTCAAGCTGGGCTGGGCGGCCGGCAAGGTGCTGGCGGGCAAAGGACGGCAGGCGTCGGTGGTGGTGGGCAAGGACACGCGTCTGTCCGGCTACCTGCTGGAGTCGGCGCTGGAGGCGGGTCTGTCCGCGGCCGGTGTCAGCGTGCGTCTGCTGGGGCCCATGCCGACACCGGCCATCGCGCATCTCACCCGCGCCTTCCATGCCAGCGCCGGCATCGTGATCTCCGCCTCGCACAATCCCTATTACGACAACGGCATCAAATTCTTCGGTGCCAATGGCAAGAAGCTGCCGGATGCCGTGGAGAGTGAAATCGAAACCTGGCTGGACAAGCCCCTGGTCATTGATGGCCCCGATACGCTGGGCAAGGCCATACGCCAGGAAGACGCGCGCGGCCGCTATATCGAATTCTGCAAATCCACCTTTCCCTACACCATGAACCTCAAGGGCCTGCGCATCGTGCTGGACTGCGCGCATGGCGCGGCCTACCAGGTGGGCCCGGCGGTGTTCTCCGAGCTGGGTGCGGACGTGATACGCATCGGCTGCGCCCCGGACGGACTCAATATCAACCGCGACTGCGGCTCCACGCATCCCGAAGGCCTGCAGAAGGAAGTGCTGGCACAGGGCGCCGACCTCGGCATCGCCTTCGATGGCGACAGCGACCGCGTGCTCATGGTCGATGCCAATGGCGAGCTGGTGGACGGCGACGAACTGATTTATGTGATAGCCCGCGAACGCCTGCGCCAGGGCCAGGACCTGCAGGGTGTGGTGGGCACGCTGATGAGCAATCTCGGCATGGAGCTGGCCCTGCGCGAGCTGGGCCTGGACTTCGTGCGCGCCAAGGTCGGCGACCGCTATGTCATGGCCGGCCTGGAAGAGCGCGGCTGGGTACTGGGCGGCGAGGCCTCCGGCCATATCGTCTGCCTGGACAAGACCACCACCGGCGACGCCATCATCTCCGCCCTGCAGGTGCTGGCGGCGCTGGTGCACAGCGGCCTGCCCCTGCATGAACTCAAGCGCGGCATGAGCAAGTTCCCCCAGCACATGATCAATGTGCAGGTGGCGCGCAAGAGCGATCCCCTGGCCGAGCCGGCCGTGGCCGCTGCCGTGAAGGCGGCGGAAGCCCGCCTGGCCGGTCGTGGCCGGGTGCTGCTGCGCCCCTCCGGCACTGAGCCGGTGATACGCGTGATGGTCGAAGGCGAGGACGGCGCCCTGGTGCAGGAACTGACCGAGTCGCTGGCCGGAACCGTGCGCGAAGCCCTTGTTTAAACGCTGGAAATTTCCCTTTTTAGCGGTTGTTTCGCCCCACCCACTTCGCTAAGATTGCGGGCCTCGCGCGGCAGGGGTCCCCCAGGGATCGCTGTCCGCCTGCTAGTCCGGTCATGTAGCCAGTCCAGTTGTGTAGAAAGGAGACTCCGCGATGCGTCGCAAGCTGGTCGCCGGCAACTGGAAAATGCATGGCCGGCAGGCCGCCAATGCCGACCTGGTCCAGGGCCTTGTTGCCCGCCAGGACGAGTTTGCCGGCGTCGATGTCTGGGTCGCTCCCCCCGCGGTGTATCTGGCCCAGGTGGCCGGGCTGCTGGCGGGCAAGTCCCTGGGACTGGCGGCGCAGAACGTGGCGCGCGAAGAGGATGGCGCCTGCACCGGTGAGGTGTCGGCGGGAATGCTGAAGGATGTCGCGGCGCAGGCCGTCATCATCGGGCATTCCGAACGGCGCAGCCGTTATGGCGAGACTGATGTGGTGGTGGCGGAAAAATTCGCCCGCGCCCAGTCCGCCGGATTGATTCCCGTGCTCTGTGTCGGCGAAACGCTGGCAGAGCGCGAAGCCGGTGTGACCGAAGCCGTGGTGCTGGGTCAGCTGGCGGCAGTGGTGGAGGCGCATGGCGTTGCCGCCCTGCAGAACGCGGTACTGGCCTATGAGCCGGTATGGGCGATAGGGACGGGACGCACGGCGACCCCGGACCAGGCGCAGCAGGTACATGCCGCGCTGCGTGCAGCGGTGGCCCGGCAGGATGCCGGCGTGGCAGCCGGACTGCGTATCCTGTACGGCGGCAGCGTGAAGGCGGCGAATGCGGCCGAGCTGTTTGCGCAGGCGGATATAGATGGAGCCCTGGTGGGCGGAGCGTCGCTGGACGCCAATGAATTCATCGCGATTGCCCGGGCAGCCCGGGCAGCGCAAAACGGGTAAATCAGAAAATGGAAAGCTTTGTCCTTGTAATCCATGTGCTGGTGGCGCTCCTCATGATCGTCCTCATCCTGCTGCAGCAGGGCAAGGGGGCGGAAATGGGCGCCTCCTTCGGTGCGGGCGCTTCGCAGACGGTGTTCGGCGCCGCTGGTGCGGTGGGTGCGCTGACCAAGGGCACGGCTGTGCTGGCTGTCATCTTCTTCATCACCAGCCTGGGGCTGGCGGTGTATGCCAAGAAACATGCCCAGGAATTCGGTGTTGTGCCCGTGATTCCTGAAGTCCATGACGAAAAGAAACCGGCCGGTGACGTGCCGGCGGCTCCGGCCACGGCGCCTGCTGCTGCGGCTCCGGCTGCTGGCAATACGGATGTGCCGAGCGCTCCGGCCAAGTAAGGCGGGGCAGCGGGTCCAGGCCCGAAGAGTTTGCGGAAGTGGTGAAATTGGTAGACACGCCATCTTGAGGGGGTGGTGCCTAACGGCGTGAGGGTTCAAGTCCCTCCTTCCGCACCATATATAAAGAAGTCCCTGCCGCCGGCGGGGCTGGCCAGGGTCCTGAACCGGTCCTGATGCCAAGGGGGCAGGAGGTTTCTGCCGCCGGGGTCCACGGTCTTACCAGGGCTGTGTTACCTGACTGATTTTCCCGGAGTTTTCCGGAAAAAATGCGACAAAAACCTTTTGACTTAAACAGTCACCGGGCCTATAGTCGCCGTCCTCTGATGCGGGGTGGAGCAGCCTGGTAGCTCGTCGGGCTCATAACCCGAAGGTCGTTGGTTCAAATCCAGCCCCCGCTACCACTTTTGGACTTGGAAGCCTTCGACGAGAGGCTTCGTGAAAAAGCCCACCTTGTGTGGGCTTTTTTACAGGTCCCGCGCTTGATAAGTATGTTTTTCAGGGCTTGTTCTGGCGCGGATGCGGTTTCAGACAAAGTGGGCGTTTCGCCCATTTTTTATTTCTGCGGCCGGTGGCGGCATTGCCGCACCGGGAGAAATTGACGCATGGCGGTTTCAAAGAAAGTCGAAACGATGATGGCGATGCTTGAGCCGGCGGTCGCGGCCGTGGGCTTTGAGCTCTGGGGCCTGGAGTTCTTCCAGCAGGGCCGCCATTCCGTGCTGCGACTTTATATCGACGGCCCCGAAGGCGTGGGCGTTGACGACTGCGCGCGGGTCAGCCACCAGGCTGGCGGCGTGCTGGATGTGGAAGATCCGATTGCCGGTGAATACACCCTCGAGGTGTCGTCGCCGGGTTGGGACCGGCCGCTGTTCACACTGCCGCAATACACGCGGTTTATTGGCAGTGAAGCATCGGTGCGTCTGGCGAGCCCGCTTAATGGCCGCCGCAAATTCAAGGGCGTCATCCAGGCAACCACGGATGACGGTGTCGAGCTGCTGGTCGACGGCGTGGCGGTGCTGATTCCGTTCGCCGCCATCGACAAAGGCAATATTGAACCGAATGTTTGATTGGGGTCCGGACAGGAACGAACCATGACCAAAGAAATTCTGATGGTGGTCGACTCGGTCAGTAACGAGAAAGGTGTTTCTCGTGAAGTGATCTTCCAGGCGCTGGAACAGGCCTTGGTGGCGGCGACCAAGAAAAAGTACAACACGGACGAAATCGACCTGCGCGTTGCCATCAATCGCAAGACCGGTGAGTACGACACCTTCCGCCGCTGGACCGTGGTGCCCGACGAGGACCATGAGATTCCCGCCATGCAGCTGGCCATCAGCGACGTCGAGCCCGAAGGCATGAAGCTGGGCGACGTGCGCGAAGAGCAGGTGCCTTCCATCGAGTTCGGCCGTATCGCCGCGCAGACCGCCAAGCAGGTCATCGTGCAGAAAGTGCGTGAAGCCGAGCGTGCGCTGGTGGTGGATGCCTACCGTCACCGTGTCGGTGAAATCCTCTCCGGCGTGGTCAAGAAGACCACCCGCGACGGCCTGGTGCTGGACCTGGGCGGCAACGCCGAAGCCTACCTGGCCCGTGAAGAAATGCTGCCGCGTGAAGCTTTCCGCGTCGGCGAGCGCGTACGCGCCGTGCTGTTCTCCGTGAATGCCGAAGGCCGCGGTTCGCAGCTGCTGATCTCGCGTACGCGTCCGGAAATGATCATCGAGCTGTTCCGCATCGAAGTGCCGGAAATCGGTGAAGAAATCATCGAGATCAAGGGCGCCGCCCGTGATCCCGGCGTGCGCGCCAAGATTTCCGTGAAGACCAACGACCAGCGCATAGACCCGCAGGGCGCCTGCATCGGCATGCGCGGTGCGCGTGTCCAGGCCGTCAGCGGCGAGCTGGCCGGCGAGCGCGTGGACATCGTGCTCTGGGATGACAATCCCGCCCAGTACGTCATTAACGCCCTGCAGCCCGCGGAAGTCGCCTCCATCGTCATCGATGAAGACTCGCACTCCATGGACGTGGCGGTGGAAGAAGAGCAGCTGGCCATGGCCATAGGCCGCGGCGGCCAGAACATCCGCCTCGCTTCCGAGCTCACCGGCTGGCGCCTGAACGTGATGACCGTGGCCGATGCCCAGACCAAGCACGAAAGCGAAGCCCAGCAGTACGTCGATGCCTTCGTGAAGGATCTCGATGTCGATGAAGACGTCGCCGCCATCCTGGTGAACGAAGGCTTCACCTCGCTGGAAGAAGTGGCCTATGTGCCGCTGGAAGAAATGCTGGCCATCGAAGATTTCGACGAAGACATCGTCAATGCCCTGCGCCAGCGCGCCAAAGACGCGCTGCTGACCAAGGCCCTGGTGTCCGAAGAGAAGCTGGGTGCCAACGAACCGGCTGAAGACCTGCTCAACATGGAAGGCATGAACCGCAAGCTGGCGTTTGAATTCGCGGCCCGCGGCATCGTCACCATGGAAGACCTGGCCGAGCAGGCGATTGATGATATTTCCGATATTGATGGCGTGGGCGAAGAAAAAGCCGCCCAGCTCATCATGAAGGCTCGTGAACCCTGGTTTCAGTAATTACTGAACCCGGCCAACGAATAACGCCGAGCGAAGCGGAGAGACACGCTACATGGCTGAAGTGACTGTCAAACAACTGGCTGAAACGGTGGGCCGTCCGGTCGAAACCCTGCTGACACAGATGCAGGAAGCCGGCCTTGCGCACCAGAAGGCAGACGAAGTGGTGTCCGACGCTGAGAAGCAGCAGCTGCTGTCCTTCCTCAAGCGCGCCCACGGCGAATCC
>DASUXS010000044.1:0-11356 GCA_036377855.1 Moraxellaceae bacterium | reverse complement strand
CTGGGGCTTGGCGACCTCCAGCAGTTCCAGCAGGCGGAAGGAGCAGTTTTCATCGAAGAAGTAGTAATCGAAATTGATGTCACGCAGTTCCCAGAGGTGGTTGATCATGCGTGCCATCTCAGCCTTGTCCAGCTTCAGGCTGTATTCCCAGATATCGCGGTTTTCCAGGTTGGAATATTCCTGGATCTTGCTGACATAGGGAACGATGGAGAAATGGCCGGGATAGCCGCCGGCCAGTCCGCGCCAGATGTAGAGGATGGAGTTGTCCTTGCCCATGGTGAGCGCGCCGAAATTCACGGCCCAGGAATTCCAGACATTGTCCGGCGCCTGGCTGGCATCCAGCCGCAGCAGGGTATGGCCGAACATGGAGGAGGGGCTGTTCAGGTAGGAGGCGGGAAACACCAGCACGGCGCGTGCGGAAGGGATCTGGCTGCGCCACTCCAGGTATTCGGTGCAATGCGCGAGAGGCGCGTCTTCCTTCCAGCCCAGCCTGTCGGCCAGGAAAAAATAACGGGCGGGGAAACGGCAGCGTTGTGGCGAGCCGGCCGGTTGCAGGGCGGCGGCATTAGCCTCCAGTTCCGCCTGCGGGTTTTCCTTGCCGTTGCTGGCGAGGAAGAATTTGGCGTCGTCCACATAGCTTTCACCGCGGTCATGTGCGGTGGCGCCGCGGTTCACATGCAGCAGGGCCTGCCATTCGCGATCATTTGCCAGTGTTTTCCAATCTTGGGATTGGGCCTGGGCCTGGGCAGCGCAAGTGGAGAGAAGGAGCAACAGGCAGCTCAGGATTCTTGGCATCGGAATGGCGGAGTGTCAGCAGGTAGCGGCGGGAGCGAGCAGAAACAAAAATGCCCCGTTGCCGGAGCAACGGGGCATTCACAGCAGGGTTCAGCTCATCGGTTTAGATGAACTTGGCCAGCTTGGCATCCTTTTCCATCACGGCAGTGATGTTGTCAGCCACTTCGCCAGCGGTCACATCCTTGGACGTGAAGATGGCGGAGAAGTTTTCATGCATCACGGCATTGAAGTGGGTGCGTTCTTCGGTGGGGATACCCATGGAGACGGAGAGGGCGGTGAGGGCTTCACCCTGGCCGGCAGCCATGTCCTGTGCCACTTCTTCCAGCACGCCGTTCATGGCCAGCAGGCTCTTGCCGTTGTAGGTGAGCTTGGCGCTGGTGGAGCAGCCGTTGGTGCCGGTGGTCATACCGAAGGTGGCGTTGCCGGAAGTGCCGTTGACGATGGTGGCCAGCAGGTGGACCGGCAGGCCGCTGTGGCCGGCGAACAGCATGTTGCCCCAGCCGCAGCCCGGGCCGCCCGGTGCTTCAGCGTGTGCAACGAAGGAGGTGCCAAGCAGAGCGGCTGCAAGAATCAGTTTCTTCATGATGGGGTTCCTTGTTCATATAACGGAGGGTGCTGCTTCTTCCGAGCAGTCCGGGCAGTCTAGACGGTTCTTTCGCGCGCGCACAAGCTGCCGACAATACATTGAGCGTGATGGGTTCCGGCAATTCCGGCAGTCAGGGGGGCTGGGGAGATTCAGGGGCGGTAGGGCCGCAAATCCTCAATGAACTTTTGCTGCATTTGCAGCTGCTCCTGGGTGAGGTCGGGGGGCGGCACGGTCCCGCGCGGGCCGTAGAGGGCGTCGGGATTGCCCATCTGCGGGTTTTCCAGTGCCTGGGCCGTGCCCTGGCGTTCGGCATCGCGTTGGGCTTTGTCCAGCACCGCGCGGCTGCCGCTGGTTTCGCATGATACCAGCTTGCCTTCCTTGTCCTGGCAGGGGGTGGCGGTGGGGACGTAGTCCTTGCTCATGCCGGCATTGCTGAGGGGCTCCGCGGCCAGGGCGGGCAGAGGCAGCAGGGCGAGGGCGAGCAGGAGGGCGCGCTGCGAGACCGTAGGCATGGATACCTCCATCGACGGCGGGCGGTCTTTATCCTAGGTAGTCGATTCCAGCGGGGCTGTCCAGTCTGGCGGTCAGCAGGGTGGCAGCCCCTATAATGGCGGTGTTTTTTATTCATCTTCGTTGGGAAACCAGAATGACCGGCCATCCTGAGCCTTTGCGTGTAGCCGTCCTGGGCGGCGGTAGTTTCGGTACGGTACTGGCCAATCTGGCGGCCGAGAACGGCCATGCCACCACCCTCTGGCTGCGTGATGCCGGGCAGCTGGCCGACATGCAGCAGAGCCGCGAGAACAGCCGCTACCTGCCGGGCTTCAGGCTGGCGGATGGCCTGGCCTTCAATTCCGACCTGGAAGCCGTGCTGGGGGCGGCGGACATTGTGTTCGTCTCCATTCCCAGCAAGGCGTTCCGCAGCGTGCTGCAAGCTGCCAAACCTTTCCTGCGTCCGGACCATCTGCTGGTCAGCACCACCAAAGGCATTGAAAAAGACAGCTTCACCCTGATGAGCGAAATCCTGCGCGAGGAGTCGGGCCTGAAACGCATCGGCGTGCTCAGCGGCCCCAACCTGGCCAAGGAAATCGCGGCGCGCATGCTGTCGGGCACCGTGATTGCCAGCACCAGCCCCGAGGTGCGCGAGAAAGTGCATCTGGTGCTGTCTTCCCGTTATTTCCGCGTGTTTGCCAACAGCGACGTCTATGGCGTTGAACTGGGTGGCGCCCTCAAGAACATTTATGCGATTGCCGCCGGCATGGCGGCGGCGCTCAAGCTGGGCGAGAACTCGCGCAGCATGCTGCTGACGCGTGCGCTGGCGGAAATGAGCCGCTTTGCCGTGCAGCTGGGGGCCAATCCCCTGACCTTCATCGGCCTGGCCGGCGTGGGCGACCTGATCGCCACCTGTTCCTCGCCGCTGAGCCGCAATTACCAGGTCGGTTTCGCCCTGGGTTCCGGCAAGACGCTGGAAGACGTGATCGAAGACCTGGAGCAGACCGCCGAAGGCGTGAACACCATACAGATCGTCAAGCACAAGGCGGATGAGTTCGGTGTGCACATGCCCATCGTGAACGGCCTCTACGAAATCATTTTCAACCAGCGCCCCATGCCGGAAGTGATGGCGGCCCTGATGCATGGCGGCCAGTCCAGCGACGTGGAGTTCGTGCTGCCCAGGCCGCAGTCATGAAGCTGGTGCTGATGCGGCATGGTGAAGCCGAGACCATGCGCGAACGTGACGATGCGCGTGCCTTGACGGCGCTGGGGCGCGAGCAGGCGGCGGATACGGCCGCGTGGCTGGCAACGCAGCTGCCTGCCGATGCCACGGTGGCGCTGCTGGCCAGCCCCTATCTGCGTGCGCAGCAGACTGCCGCGGTGCTGGCCGGGATTTTGCGCCTGCCGGTGCAGACCGTGCCGGGCATCACGCCTGACGACGATGCCCGCGTGGCACTGCGTGCCATCGAGGCGCAGGCGGAAACGGATTGCCTGGTGGTGGTCAGCCACATGCCCTTGCTGGGTGCGCTGTCTTCCTGGCTGGAAGACGGCAGCCTCACCACGGGACGCGGCTTCATGCTGGCCGAGGCCCGCGTGCTGGAAGGGGAACTGCTGGGGCCGGGACTGCTGGAACGTGTCGAGCAGTTCGTGCCGGGGCTGATGACGCGCTGAGCTGTACGCTCCGGCCTATACGCTGAAGTGCCGGCGTATGCTGATGCCGCCTATGCTGGTCATGTTCGCCTTGATGCCGCGCTTTTCGAATTCTTCCTTGAGCTCGTTCATGACGATGCGCTCGACTTCGGCTTCGACATCCGTGACCAGTTTGCCGAACAGGGCCGACAGGGGGCCGCGGTGTTCCTTCACCAGCTCGTCCAGATTATTGATTTCGATCGTGATCATCGCGGTGACTGCAGAATGTGGTGGGAGGGTGTGCAGAAAGTGGGGCAGAGGCCCGGACTCATCATAGCGGCCCCCCGCAGCGGGGTATAGCGACGGGGAGGGTGGCAGCGCCTGGCGGCATGCGTTACCGTCGGGTTTTCCGGCAACAGCCTGAAATGCCGGCTGATTGCCTGCGGCCAAGGCCGGCAAGGCCGTAAAATGCTGGCGCATCCCGACAAAGGAGTTTGTCGGTCCTTCATGAATTTCCTGTGTCATCCTGCGGGTAACGGAGTCCGCGGCGATGGCGCGAAATGACCGCCGCCATGCGGTCATCCCAGAGACAACGGAGTCTCCATGTTCGGAACCTTCATCATGATGCTGGCGGTGGCTGTGCTGAGCAGTGCACTGACGCTGGCCCTGGCCTGGAAATGGATGCGTCGTTCCTGGCAGCAGGAGCTGGAGCGCCGTCTGCGCGAAGTGCACGAGGAAGTGGGGCGTACGGCGGAAAACCGTGCGCGCCGTGCCGTTGCCGATGCCCTGGCCGATATCAATGCCGGTGATGTGCTGCGTGATGCCACCTGGAAGGCGGCACGCTCCGGTTCCGATCTTCTCAGTGATCGCCTGTCGTCGATATTCGGCAAGCGCCGCCGCCTGGAAAGTGATCTCGCGGAATAATTCCTGAAACCGCTTCCGGCGTCATTCCTGGCGCCGCTTCTGAAAAACCGCAGGGCGGCCCTGCCATGAAAAACCGCGCTGCGGCTCAGGGCCGCAGCCGCGACAGCACCAGCAACACTCCCATGGCCAGCAACAGCAGGCGCTCATTGCCAATGCTGGTGATATCGGCCGCATTCAGATTGCCGCTGATGGCGCCCATCATGGCCAGGAAGGCCAGCAGCATGAAGATGATGTCGCGCCGGCGTTGTGCCTGGCTTTCAAGGCGATAGCGTTCGAATTCCGCCTGCTGTCCCTGCAGGTTCTGGTTCAGCAGCCGCAGCTCACCCAGGGTTTCCCGCATCAGGCTGGGCAGGGGCAGGAAATCCTGCAGCCAGGACGGATCATGGTTGCGGATTTTCTGCCACAGCGCATCCATGTTCAGGTGTTCGCGCAGCCAGTGCTGTGCCCGCGTGCGCAGGTTGAAATCCTCGAGCAGCGCTTCCAGCGTGGCCACGCTTTCCGCTTCACCCCAGACGCGCACACGCGGCCGGCCGGAAGCCGATTGCGGTGCCGCGCCCAGCAGCGTGCGCATGAGGTCGAAGAGACGGGCATTGATGCGTACGCGCGCCGGTCCCGGCGCCACATCGCAGACTTCTATGCCTTCGCGCGTGAAATAGAGATAGAAGGGCAGGTAGGGGTCCAGCACTTTGACGCGCACGACGAGGCCGTGCAGCTCGGCAATGCGTTCGCGCGTGGGCGCGTCCAGATCAATGAAGGCATTGATGAGGGTTTCGATGGCACCCAGCCACAGATGCTGGGCAAGGTGGCGGTCGTTGTTGTTCTTGTTATTGCCGTTATGGCTGTCGTAGCCCGCCATCATGGTGCACACACTGCCTGATGCTGCGCCGCGGGGCGCGGGAAGCCGATTCTAGCCCGGACGCCGCAGGGCACAATGCACCTTGGCGCAGGGTTGAGTGTCAGCATGGTCAATTGTCCTTGGACGGGGGATGGGCTGTCAGCATTGCAAAGACCCCCGCCGGAATATCTGGTTATACTCGGCCGTCGTCAAATTTTTCTTCTCCCTACATGTCCCAGTTTCTTGATGCCTTCTGGCAGCGGCCGGACTGCTGGCTGCTGCTGATCCTTCCTGTGTGTGCCGCCGTCCTCGGAGCCCTGGGCAACTGGCTGGCCCTGCGCCTGCTCTTTGGTCCGCTGCCGGTGTCCGCTGCCTGGCAGCAGGGACTGCTGGGTCGCCAGCTGGCGGTGGTGGCGGGTGGCCTGGCGCACCAGCTGTCGCTGGCGCTGCAATTGCCGGAACTGTTCCGTCTCATGGAGCCGGAAAAGATTGCCGCCCATCTCAGCGACGGCGTGCTGGAGCGGCTGGAGGACTATGTCGACGACATCATGTCCGAAAAGAATGCCGTGCTCTGGGACAATCTGCCCGAGCTGGTGCGGCGCCGTGTCTACCAGCGCGTCAGCCGCCAGCTGCCCTCCATTTTCGACAATCTCATCGACGACATGGCCGAGCACATCGACCGCCTTGTCGACGTGCATGAATTCCTGCCTGAACTGATGCAGCAGCAGCCGGGCCTGCTGTCGCGCCTGGTGGAGGAAGCGCTGCGGGAAGAATGTGCCTGGCTGTGCCGTGCCGGTGCGCTGGCCGGTTTCGGCGCCGGCCTGCTGGCCGTGCTGTGCTGGCTGCTGCTGCCGCGACCCTGGCTGCTGTCGCTGCTGCTGCCGGCCACCGTGCTCGCCGCTTTCCTGCTGCCGCGGCATTTCCTGTTCCGGGTCGATGCCCGGCGCCCGGGTCGCCTGCAGCAGCGCCAGTCCGCGATTGCCGTCCCGCTCGGCGAGGGCCTGATGGAAGATGTCCTGGGCCTGCGCCAGCTGATGCGCACGCTCCTGTCCGGCAGCCGCGTGAACCGCACGCGCAGCATGATCAAGCGCCATATGCGACCGCTGCTGGATGCGGGTGTGGTGCGTACCAGCCTCCAGCTGATGATGGGCGCCGCCGCCTATGTCGGCATCAAGCAGCGCGTGGTGGACCGGGCGGTGCAGCTGACCGTGCAATCGCTGTCCGATGCCGAGTTCAGCCATGAACGTACCGGCCTGGCCCAGGAGGTCTGCGTGCGCCGCCTGCAGGGCATGCCGGCGGCAGATTTCGTGGCCATGCTGCGGCCCTTGCTCTCCGAGGCCTGGTGGCTGCAGGTGCTGCCGGGACTGGTGCTGGCCTTTGTGGCCGGCCTGGGTTTGGGTGTGCTGCTCGCTGTCTGACAGTCTGGCATCGAGGCTGGCTGTAGGCCTTGCTCATCGCTAGAATCACGGCGGCTTTGCGAATACAGGGTTGAGGTGGCGAGATGACGGGTGTCAAAAAGACGGGCGACAAGAAGCTGAAACTGGCTCCCAGCAAGGACCTGCGCAAGTACACGCAGCAGATCTGGCTGGCCGGGCTGGGGGCTTTTTCCCGCGCCGAGGAAGAGGGTGGCAAGCTTTTCGACAACCTGGTCAAGATCGGCGAGGACCTGGAAAGCAAGACCCGCGAGATTGCCGACAGTGCCGTGGGTGAAGTCCGTGGCCTGATGCTGGAAAAGGCCACCGACACCAAGGAGAAGGTGGAGAAGGCCTTTGACGACCGTATCACCCACGCCCTGACCCGCCTGGGCATCCCCTCGCAGCGCGACATGGACCAGATCAACCAGCGTCTTGATCTGCTCACGGAGGTCCTCCAGGACCTGCGTCAACACCTGCGCGACGACAAGAAGCAGGGCTGATCCCCCTCCGTCCCTCCCGAAAACTGTGAACCCCGTCGTAATCCCTGCATAAACAAGGGACTTGGGGTTCACTATTCCGGGGTCTGCATGTAAAACGCTATTAAGTGACAATCTTTGTCAGCTTGGCGGCCTAGGCGCCGGGAGCCGTGACATCATGCCCGTAGAACAAAAAACAATATTGGTAGACCAGCTCCAGGCCGGTATGTACGTGGCCAAGCTGGACCGTCCCTGGATAGAAACGCCGTTCCCCCTCCAGGGCTTCTACGTCAAGGATCTGAGCGACATCGACCAGCTCCGCCGCTACTGCCGCGAGGTCACCATAGACCTGGCCCGTAGCCGCGTGGTGCCCGATGCCGTCACCCATGAGCTGGGCGCTCCCGCCAACCGCCAGGCCGAGGCCCAGCAGGCCGCCGCCACGGTCACGCCGGTTGCCAAGGCGCCGCGCCGCCCGGCCTACCAGACCACCGTGTCCATGCCGCAGGAAGTCATGGCTTCCCGCGAGCTGCACCAGCATTTCTCCCAGTCCGTCGTGGATGTCTACCGCCAGCTCGGCGCCGGCCGTCCCTTCGATGTGGCCGCCACCCGTGAAGTCACCGCCCAGGTGGTCGACAGCGTCATCCGCAACCCGGATGCCATGGTGTGGTTGTCCCGCGTCCGCGACAAGGACTCCTACAGCTACCACCACGCTTTCCGCTGTGCCATATGGGGCACGGTTTTCGGCCGGCACCTGGGCATTTCCCGCCAGGCCCTGGAAAACCTGGCCTTCGGCATGACCATGATGGACGTGGGCAAGTCCCGCCTGTCCGCCGAGCTGCTGAACAAGCGCGGCCTGCTGACCCCGGCCGAGCGCCTGGAACTGCGCCGCCATGTCGAGCACAGCCAGGACATCCTGGCCGGCATGCCCAACATCCCTTCCCAGGTCATGCAGATGGTGGCCGAGCATCATGAGCGCTATGACGGTTCGGGCTATCCCAACCGCCTGTCCGGCAAGTCCATCTCCCCGCTGGGCAAGATGGCCGGCCTGGTCGACACCTACGATGCCATGACCTCCGACCGCCCCTATGCCCGTGCCCTGAGCTCGGTGGAGGCGGTGTCCAAGCTCTACGACCTGCGCAATACCGAATTCCAGGCCCAACTTGTTGAAGAGTTCATCCAGGCCATAGGCGTCTATCCCACCGGCAACCTGGTGCAGATGAGCAACCAGGAAGTGGGCGTGGTCATCGCCCAGAATCCGGAGCGCCGCCTGCGTCCCAAGCTGCTGGTGCTGCTGGATGCCGACAAGAAGCCGCTGGCCCGTCCGCGCTATGTCGACATGCTGACCATCACCCATGACAGCGCCGGCGAACCGCTGCGCATCACCACCAGCCTGCTGCCGGGCGCCTTTGGCGTGGATCCGGCCAAGGTCCAGCTGGCGGGTTGACCCTCTCTCGGGGCGTTGTGAAAAAGCCGGCATCTGCCGGCTTTTTCATCTGTTTTTCCCGGGTTCCGGCCGGAATTGGCGAGGTTTTGAGCGGTCGCGCGCGGCGCGTGCTTCCGGCGTTGACACACCCCGGGACGCTCCCTAGAATGCGCCCACTTTCGCGGGAATAGCTCAGTTGGTAGAGCACGACCTTGCCAAGGTCGGGGTCGCGAGTTCGAGTCTCGTTTCCCGCTCCAAAATCAGAAAAAGGCCGGTTTTTACCGGCCTTTTTTCTTGGTCCAGCCGCTCAGGCCCAGGGCACAGGACACAGGGCACGTGGTCCGGTCGCCCCGCCTTGGTTACACTGGATGCTCAAGCCCAGGTGTCCCGCAATGTCCAAGGCCAGCAGCCCCATAGGTGTTTTCGATTCCGGCATCGGCGGTCTCACCGTGGTGCGGACGCTGATGGAGCGCCTGCCCTTCGAGGACATCATCTATTTCGGTGACACCGCGCGCGTGCCCTATGGCGTGAAATCGCGCGACACCATCCAGTCCTTCACGCAACAGATCACCGAATTCCTGCTGGCACGCGACGTCAAGCTCTTGATCGTGGCCTGCAACACCATGGCGGCGGTGGCCATAGACCAGGTCAAGGCCATGTCCACGGTGCCGGTGCTGGACGTGATCGATGCCGGCGCCCGCGCCGCTGTCGCGCTGACGCAGAAGGGCGTGGGCGTCATCGGCACGCCCACCACCGTGAATTCCAATGCCTATGCCCGCAGCATCCATGCGCTGAATCCCGACGTGCATGTGTATTCCCAGGCCTGCCCGCTGTTCGTGCCGCTGGTGGAAGAGGGCTGGCTGGACAATGACGTGGCCCGCCTGACGGCGCGCGAATACCTCAAGCCGGTGTTCGTGGAGCAGATCGACACCCTGGTGCTGGGCTGCACGCATTACCCCCTGCTCAAGCCCCTGCTGCAGGAAGTGGCCGGGCCGCGCATACAACTGGTGGATTCAGCCATCACCGTGGCCGCCCAGGCGGCCGACCTGCTGGACCGGCTGGGCATGCACAACCCGCAGCGCGTGGCACCGCATTACCAGTACTACGTCACCGACGTGCCCCTGCGTTTCCAGACCGTGGGCAGCCGTTTCCTGGGCCGGGAGCTGACCCACCTCGAGCAGGTGCGCTGGTAGTTTTCCCTGTCCTGTACAGGCTTTTCCCCGCCCGGAAAGGCCCGGCGGGCTTGGCGTGACGGGCGCCTGTCGGTTATTGTCAGCGTCATAAAAATCCATGTACCTTCAAGGGCCTTTCCCGGTTACTTAAGGTTTTTCGGCAGGTTTGCCGAATGGCGGTATTGAGGCGGGTCATCCGTGAGCGAGAAGCGTTACCAGGTCTTCATCAGTTCCACTTACACCGATCTCCAGGCAGAGCGTGCCGTGCTGACGCAGGCGCTGCCGGCGCTTGGCTGCCTGCCCTGCGGCCTGGAAATCAATCCGGTGGGGGCGAGCGCCTGGACTGCGATCAAGAAGCTCATCGACGAATCCGATTACTACCTCCTGCTCTCCGGCAGCCGTTACGGTTCGCTGTCGCCCTCGGGCGTCAGTTACACGCATATGGAATACGTGTACGCCGCCACCAAGCAGAAACCGATTCTCGTGCTCATGCACGAAGCGCCGGAAACCCGTCCCGCGCAGTTCCAGGAAAAAACCCCCGAAGGCCGCCGCCAGCTCAACGATTTCCGCAACCTGCTCATGAAGGGTTTCGTGGCGCGCTGGAGTGACGAACGCAATCTCGATACCGCCGTGCGCCAGTACCTGCCGCAGCTCGTCAAGTCGCGCCCCATGGGCGGCTGGGTGCGCTCCAATGCGCTGAGCAGTCCGGAGCAGAGCCGCGAAATCGAAAACCTGAAACTGCGCCTGACCGAGCTCGAGCAGGAACGCGAGCAGTGGCTGGCGCAGCAGGCCAGCGGCCTGGGCACGCTGGCGCAGGGCAATGACCTGTTTGAAGTGATGTACCGCTGCAAGGCCTATGCGGCCGGTAATTGCGAAGACGTGCCGGCGCGTTCCAGCCTGACCTGGACCAGCATCTTCACCGCCTTCGCGCCGCATCTCAGCCAGCCGCAGCATGAAGATTTCATCATGGCCAAGATCGCCGAGCGCGTGCAGGACCAGGCCCTGAAGGATGTGCAGGCGCTGCGCCCCAAGACGCATGCCGTCACCGACATCACGCTGGCGCCGCTGTGCTTCAACACCATCAAGATCCAGTTCCGCACCCTGGGACTGATACGCCGCGTGCCGCGTGACGACACCCGCACCTGGTGGCAGCTGACTGCCGCCGGCGAACAATACCTGACGACGCAGCTCACAGTACGCCGCCACGCCGCACGCCCCGCCTGAGCAATTTCCGCAGGCTTGTCCTGTTTGGTGATGAAGCTGTCGCGCATTGTCAAAGCAGCTTTATGGTTCCCTGTTAGCCTATCCGCCTTTTCCAACGCCGCTGCCTGAGTGCAGGCGCGGCGGTTTCCGCTATCCGCTTTTTGCTGCCCTGTGACGGGCAATCTGAGAGGCCTGCAATGCGCAAATGGAATGGCTGGGGCGATGAAGCCACCACGTTTCCGGCGACCCCCCAAGCCACCTCCTTCCTGAGCAGCGTCCTGGGCCCGGCAACGCCGCTGCCCGATGCGGAACTGGCGGCGGTGCTGGCCCGCGTGCCGGCCTCGCGCCTGCCGACCCATCCCCTGATCAACCGCGAAGCCGATATCCGCCTGCGCCATGCCCGCGGCCA
>DASUXS010000043.1:0-5945 GCA_036377855.1 Moraxellaceae bacterium | reverse complement strand
TTCAAGCTGCTTTAAGGATGTTTCCCCCCATGACCCTGACCGCTTCCGACATCAACGCCATCATCCTGCAGGGCCTGCCCGGTACCGAGGGCAGTGGCTTCGAGGTCGAGGCGGTGACGGCCGCGGGCGTGACCTGCCGCCAGCGTTATGCCCCGGCGCAGCTGCGCCCCGGCGGCACGCTGTCGGGGCCGACCATGATGGCGCTGGCGGATGCCGCCATGTATGCCGCTGTCATGTCGCGCCTGGGGCGCCTGGAAATGGCCGTGACGCAGAACATCAACATCAACTTCCTCTCCCGGCCCGAGCCGGCCGACCTGATTGCCGAAGCCGAAGTGCTGAAGCTGGGTCGCCGTACCGTGGTCATTGATGTAAAAATCTTTTCTGAGGGCAAGCCGGAACCGGTTGCCCATGCCACTGGAACGTACTCGCTGCCGCCGTCGGCTACACCGACGGGCCGGGCATGAATTTTTGATGCATTAGGAACGTGACAATGGCTACCGCAAAACCGCTGGCACTGGCCCAGCTCTACAAAGCCTCCAAGGCTGCCGACTTCGCTTTCAAGACCACCAGGGACTGCGAGCCCTTCAATGATTTCCTCGGCCAGGAACGCGCCAAGGAAGCCGTGAACATGGCGGTGTCGCTGCCGCATGACGGCTACAACATCTTCGCCGTGGGCACCTCCGGCCTGGGCAAGCGCACCATGATCCGCCGCTTCCTCAAGGAAGTCGCGGCCAAGCGTGCCGCGCCCTCGGACTGGTGCTATGTGAACAATTTCGCCGAGCCGCGTTATCCGGTGGCGCTGGAATTCCCGGCCGGCAAGGGTGCCGACCTCAAGCAGGACATGGCCACGCTGTGGCGCGACATGTCCATGGCGGTGATCGCCTCCTTCGACAGCGAGCAGTATTTCGAACGCATGGAGCCGCTCAAGGGCGAGCTGGGCAAGACCCAGCAGGACGCGCTCTCCGGCCTGGCCACCGAAGGGGAAAAGAAAGGCGTGAAGCTGGTGCTGCGCACGCCTGGCGGTTACGGCTTCTCGCCCATGAACGACCAGGGCGAGGTGATGAGCGTCGAGGACTTCAACGCCCTGCCCAAGAAGGAGCAGGAACGCCTCAAGACCATGATGACCGACATGGAGACCAAGCTGCGCAAGGTCGCCCGCGGTCTCAACCTGGCGGAAGAGCAGAACCGCAGCAAGGTGCGCCAGCTCAATGACGAGGTCACCTCCGCCGCCATTGCCCCGCACCTGGAAAAGCTGCGCCGCAAATACAGCAAGCACGAGGCCTTCCAGGCTTATATCAATGCCTTTGAAAAGGATGTGATCGAGAACGTCGACGTCATCCTCAACACCCAGGAAGCCCAGAGCGATGTGGTGGCGGCCGTCAGCACCGACAGCGCCATTCCCTCGCGCTACCAGGTGAACGTGATCGTCAGCAACGATCCCGCCAAGGGCGCACCGGTGGTGTTTGAAGACCTGCCCACGCATTACAACCTCATGGGCCATGTCGAGCAGGTGACCTATATGGGCACCGTGGCCACCGACTTCACCCTGATACGTGCCGGTGCCCTGCACCGCGCCAACGGCGGCTTCCTGCTGCTGGAAGCCGAACAGGTGCTGGAACAGCCCTATGCCTGGCAGGGCCTGAAGCGTGCGCTGCGCTCCAAGTCGCTGAAGCTGTCTTCGCTGGAGCAGATGCTGACGCTGACCGGCACGATTTCGCTGGAGCCGGACGGCATCCCCTTCAACCTCAAGGTGGTGTTGCTGGGCGACCGCGAAACCTTCTACCTGCTGCAACAGTTCGATCCCGAGCTGGGTGAGTTCTTCAAGATGCGCGCGGATTTCGAATCCAGCATGCCGCGCACCCCGGAGAACGAAAAGAAATACGCGCATTTCCTCGCGGATTTCGTGCAGAAGGAAGAGCTGCGTCCGCTGGACAAGAGCGCGGTGATACGCCTGGTGGAAGAGGCGGCCCGCGAGGCCGAGGACCAGGAAAAACTGTCCCTGCATGCTGCCAGCGTGGGTGACCTGCTGCGCGAAGCCAATTACTGGGCGCAGCAGGACAAGGCCAAGCTCATCAAGAACACCCATATCCAGTCTGCGCTGGAAGGCCAGGAGCGTCGCCATGAGCGCCTGCGCCGCCTGTATATGGAAGAAATCGCCAAGGGCACGCAGCTCTTCACCGGCGAAGGCGAAGTCGTGGGCCAGGTCAACGGCCTGACCGTGGTGCAGTATGCCGATGCTGAATTCGGCATGCCCTCGCGTATTTCCGTGACCGCGCATTACGGCCATGGCGACATCACCGACATCGAGCGCGATGTGGACCTGGGTGGTGCCATCCACTCCAAGGGCGTGCTCATCCTTACCAGCTATCTCAAGTCGGTGTTCGGCGCCGAGCATGCGCTGCGCTTTGCCGCCAATATCGCCTTCGAACAGTCCTATGGCGGTGTCGACGGCGACTCCGCCTCGCTGGGCGAGCTCTGCGGCCTGCTGTCCGCCATCGCCAAGCTGCCGGTGAAGCAGAACATCGCCATCACCGGCTCCATGAACCAGTTCGGTGAAGTGCAGCCCATTGGCGGCGTGAACGAAAAGATCGAGGGCTTCTATGCCGCCTGCCAGCTCAAGGGCCTGAAAGGTCCGCAGGCAGTCATCATTCCCGTGCAGAATGTGCGCCACCTGATGCTGCGTGAAGACGTGCTGGAGGCGGTGAAGGAAAAGCGCTTCACCATCTATGCCGTGTCGCGTGTGGAAGAGGCCATAGAGCTGCTGCTGGGCCTGCCGGCCGGGCGCGTCAACAAGGATGGCGAGTTCCCCGAGGACTCCGTGTTTGGCAAGGTGGCTGATCGCCTGGAAGTCTGGCGTCATGCGGAAAAGAATGACGACAAGGATGATGAGGAAGAAGAAAAGCCCAAGGCTAAGCCGGCAGCGGCTGAGCCGGCGAAGCAGGCACGGCGGAAAGCGTCGCGTCGTTGAGATGCAGAAAAGGGATTTATATATACCCCTTAAATCACGTCGTCATTCCCGCCTGCGCGGGAATGACGGTTTCGGGGGTAGTGGCAAGGTTAGGTATATAAATCACATAAAAAAGGCAGCCTTATGGCTGCCTTTTTTATTGCCGTTCGCCCTGAGCTTGGCTAAGGGCGGCTGCTATTGCCGGTGCTGCTAAAGGCGCTGGGCCCCGGCCTTCGCCGGGGAGACAGTTTTTCTAGCAGTGGGTGGAGGTGAAATCAGAAGCCCAGGTTTTTATCCACGCCGAGTAGCGTCAGCACACCCAGCACGGCAAAGATCGCGGCGGCCACGGCATGCACTGCTTTAGTCGGCATACGGTCGGCAATGCGGTTGCCCAGCAGCACGGCGGGGGCATTGGCGATCATCATGCCTAGGGTGGTGCCGGCCACCACGGCAACAAGGGCATGGTATTTCGCGGCCAGGGCCACGGTGGCGATCTGTGTCTTGTCACCCATTTCGGCCAGGAAGAAAGCGATCACGGTGGTGAGGAAGACACCATGCTTGGCCAGCTGGCTGTCTTCGTCATCCAGCTTGTCCGGTATCAGCATCCAGCCGGCCATGGCGATGAAGGAAATACCGAGGATCCAGCGCAGGGCGTTGGGTGACAGCAGCGTGGTGATCCAGGCGCCGACGGCGCCGGCACAGGCATGGTTGACCAGCGTGGCGACAAAAATGCCGAGGATGATGGGTACCGGGCGGCGGAACTTGGCCGCGAGCAGGAAAGCCAGCAACTGGGTTTTGTCGCCGATTTCAGCGAGGGCGACGATGCCGGTAGAGACGAGGAAGGCTTCCACAAGAGACTCCTGGCCGGAGGGAACGCAATGACCACGCCGCTCCTCCGGCCAAACGGTGAGCAGGGTGGTCAAAGGTCTTGCCAGGTGCGGGACTGCCATGGCCATGTCCTGACGGACAAGTGTGTTGACCATGGCCCCTCTCAATATCGACGCGCTGTGTCGTGTCGACAAGAAGGGCGGCTACTCCCCAATGACGGCGGCAATGCTAAGTCGGTGTGGGATTGAAGTCCAGCCGCCAGGCCTTCCGTAGGAGGGGCTTATGTCCGCCCTGTATTCATCAGCGTGTCTATGGCCAGGATGAGCTCCAGCAGGCGCTTGCTGTCGATATCGGCGCGCGGCGCCAGGTGGTGTTCGGCCAGGGGAAGGATATTGCAGTTGCCGGGCAGCGGGTTGCCGGCGTCTATCAGGGCCCGGGTGCGCGGGATGAAAACCCATTGCAGCCATTCATGCGGCTTCAGCGTGTCGTACATAAAAGGCATGACCGACGCCATTTCCTCGGGCGAGGGCGGATAGCCCGACCACAGGCGCTGGCGGCGCATTTCCGCTTCCAGTTCCTGCATCAGGGCCAGCATTTGTTGATGACGTTCAGCTTCCTGCATGCTTACAGCCCGTACTCGTTCAGGTGAGCCATGAAGCCGTCGGCATTCTTCTCGCCGACAAGACGCGCCTGGGTCATTTCACGGCCTTGCTTGTCGAAGAACACGATGGTGGGCGGACCCAGCAGGGAGAAGCGTTTGAGCAGGGCGCGGTCTTCTTCGTTATTGGCCGTGACATCGGCCTGCACCAGGTGCAGCTGCTGCAGGCGCGCCGCCACTTCCGGTTTGCGGAAGACATGGCGCTCCATGACCTTGCAGCTCACGCACCAGTCCGCATAGAAATCCAGCATCAGGGCTTTGCCGGCAGCGCTGGCCTTGGCGATTTCCGCATCCAGCTCGGCGTTGTTGCGCACGCGCACAAAGGGCGTGGCGGTGGCCGCCTGCGGTTGCGAGCTGATCTGCGCCAGGGGACGCAGGGGATCGTCACCGCCGCTGGCGGCGCCTGCCATCAGGGCGGCGGCATACACCAGCACGCAGAAAGCCAGGGCACGCAGCAGCAGGCCGCGCACAGGGCCGGTAGCCAGTCGCCACAGCCAGAAACCCACGGCCGCCGTGCACAGGGCATACAGGCCCAGGGCCACCGGTGCCGGCACCATGCGCGTCAGCAATTCAGCGGCGACGAAGAGCAGCAGCAGGCCGAAAAAGAATTTCACCTCATCCATCCAGGCACCGGCCTTGGGCAGCAGGCGGCCCTCGGTGGCGCCCAGCAGCAGCAGCGGCACCCCCATGCCCAGTGCCAGCAGGAATAGCGACAGTGCGCCGAAGGCGGCATCACCGGTGGCGCTGATATGCAGCAGCACGCCGAACAGCGGCGCCGATACGCAAGGCGAAACCACCAGCGCCGAAAACACACCGATCAGGAAACTGCCCAGCAGCATGCCGCCTTGCTGGCGCCGGCTGAGGTCATCGAAGCGCGATTGCAGCGCGGCGGGCAGGCGCAGCTCGTAAAGTCCGAACAGGCTGAGGGCCAGCGCAAAGAAGAGCAGGGCGAAAACCACCAGCACAGCGGGGTGCTGGAACAGGCCGGGCAGATTCACCTGCTGGCCGAAGAAGCCCACGACAAAACCCATGGCGGCGTAGACAAAACCCACGCCCAGCACATAGGCCAGTGCCAGCAGGAAGCCGCGCAGCGCCGAGCTGGTGTGCTGGCGCGCGATGATGCCGGCGAGTATGGGCAGCATGGGCAGGACGCAGGGCGTGAACGCCAGGCCCAGGCCCAGGGCAAACATGATGAAGAGCTGGGTGATGCGGCTGCTGTTGCTGCCATTGCCGGCCGCAGCTGCCGGGGAAGTCGTGGCGGGTGAGGGCGCCGTCGCTGCAAGCGCCACTTCCGGCGGATTGCCGAAAGCCACTTGCCGGTCCTGCGGCGGATAGCAGAGGCCGGCATCGGCACAACCCTGCCACACCACTTTCAGATGGCCCTGTCCCAGCACCGGCAGCGTGACATGCAGGCTTTCATGGAAGACGCGCACGCGGCCGAAGGTGGGGTCGTCCTTCCATTCGCCTTCTGCGGAGAAAACCGGTTCGCCGACTTTGAGGCCGGCATCGCCT
>DASUXS010000042.1:0-7390 GCA_036377855.1 Moraxellaceae bacterium | reverse complement strand
TGGCGCCCGGCCCAGGCGGGCACCTTCGTCTGAGCCGCTTGCTTGTCCTTGCATAAAGAGGCCGCTACTGTAGCGGCCTCTTTGTTTTGCGGATGACGGTGATGCTGTACCAGATGGTGATACGCCTGCTGCTGAGCGCCGCCGGCCTGGGCCTGGCTTCGGTGTGGCTGGATGGCGTGCATGTGGCCAAACCCTCCACCCTGTTCTGGGCGGCACTGCTGCTGGGCCTTGCCAATACCATCGTGCGCCCCGTGCTCATCCTGCTCACGCTGCCGGCCACCTTGCTGACGCTGGGTTTGTTCCTGCTGGTGATCAATGCCGCCATGCTCGGCCTGGTGTCCTGGGTGCTGCCGGGTTTTGCCCTGGATGGATTCTGGGCGGCACTGGGGGCCTGGTTCATCGTGGCCATCCTGCAGGCCATTGGTTCCCTGCTGGTGGGCAAGAACAAATTCGTGGTCAAGGTGGAGCGCTTGCCGCGCGACGGCGAGTAAGCGTGACTGCAAAAAAAATCCCGCTGCGGCGGGATTTTTCATGGATGGCGATCAGGGTTGCAGCAGCTGGCGCAGGGCGGGACGGCGGTAGTCGTATTCACCGGAAAGCAGGCCGGCTTTTTCCAGCTGCGTAAGGGCATCAGCCGGCAGTGGTTTTCCTTGCGCGAGATTTTTCAGCAAGCGGCACAGCGAAGACTGCGCGCCCAGTTCCGCGGCACTCAGGCCGGCACAGGCCGGAAGGTTTTTGCTGCCGCTGAGGCGCTGCAGGATGTCGTGGTCGATGCGCAGGCTGCTGTTGCTGGCAAAAGCCAGTTTTTCCAGTTCCGCCAGGGCCTGCGGCCATTGCTGCTGGCGCATTGCATTGCGGTAGGCCACCGTTGCAGGCAGGGCCGGAGCGACAGAAGCGGGCGCCCTGTCGGCTTCGGCTTTCAGGGCATCCTGGCGCAGCGCGGCGATGCTGGCGGCGGGTGCCGCGGCGGCTGCGCTTTCCCGGGCCGCGTTGAACCGGCGTTCGCGGCTGGCGGCCATGTCGGCATCGGCCTGCTGCTCTTCCATGCGGGATTTTTTCAGGCTTTCGGCGTTTTGCGAGGCCGTGCTTTCAGGCGCCATGTCCTGCGGAGCAAATGCCGGTGCGGGCGCCAGCGACTGCAGGGGCGAGCCCGCGCCCGCCAGGGCACCGGAGGCGTAGGCTTTTTCTTCTTTCTCCCCGGGTGCCTGCACAGCCACATTGCGCGAAGGGGCCGCTGGTTTGGCGGCCACCGCGGTGGATTCTTCCAGCGCTGGCGCTGCTGCGGGAACTGGAGCAACTGCCTCGGTAGCTGGGGTGGCAGGTGCGGTTGCCAGCACCTCCGCCAGTTTTTCCGGCTCGTGATGCCGCCACTGCACCACCAGTGCAACACCCAGGACCAGCGAGGCGGCCGTCGCCAGCATTTTCTGCAGACGCACAAGGCGACGCCGCGGACCGGCACCGACTTCGCGCCGCGCCGCCGCGCGTATCAGCGCATCGGTATCGGCCGCGGGCGACTCATCCGGCAGCTGCCGGTACAGGCGGCTGACGACTTCATCGTGCAGGTCCGGGTCATGCAGGTCGTTGTCGTCTGTGTTCGGGTCCTTGGACTCATTCATGCGAATGCCTCCAGGCAAAGGCGCAACTTTTTCAGGGCATAGCGCAGACGGCTTTTGGCCGCTTCCACGTCAATGCCGGCGATGGCGGCGATATCCGCCAGGGAGAATCCGCCTTCTTCCTTGAGCAGGAAAACCTCGCGCTGTTCGCCGGGCAGGCCGTTCATGCAGCTGCGCAAAGCTTCCGCGGTCAGCTGGCGACCCCATTCCTCTTCGGGACTGAGGGCGCAGCTGGCGGCATCCGGCAATTCGTCGCCGCTGTCTTCATGCTGGCGCAGGCGGCCCTGTTTGCGCAGGTGGTCGATCAGGCAGTTATGCGCAATGCGGAAGAGATAGGTGGAGAAAGCCGCTTCCACGCGATAGGCCTCGCGCTGTTTTATCAGGCGCAGCCAGGCTTCCTGGTAGATTTCCTCACCGGCTTCACGGCTGCCGGCCTCGCGCACGAGAAAGCGGAAGAGGCGCCCGCGATGACGCTGGTAAAGCGTATCGAAGGCGCCTGCATCGCCGGCCTGGAAGGCCAGCATCAATTCCTCGTCACTCGTCCCGGACATGCCCCGCAGCAATTTCCTGTTTATGCAAAGGGAAAGTCATCCCGACTTTCCCTTTGCCCGTGAAGTCCGGTACAGGCCCGTACTTCACTCGCGCTGCCTTATTCGGTCCTTGGGGCCTCGGCACTGGAGCGGGCAGCACTTCCCTGTGCTGCCACGGCTTGTTTATTCGGCTGTTTTGGCGTCAGTGTATTGGCCAGGTCCACCAGCCTGATGAATTCCTGGCGGTAACCCAGCGCATCGCTGCCACCGGCGGACTGCGCCAGCTGGCGCACATCGGCGTAGCTGAATGTACCCGTGTAAGGCGACTGCCGCAAAAGCTGGCCGAAGGCGGCCACGGCACTGGCGAAACGCAGGTCGGACGAGGCTTCGCCTGTGCTGTTGCCGCGATTGATGGCCTGGCTCAGTTCCACTGACTTGCTGGCCTCGGGCTGTTTGTAGCGTATGCGCAGGAAACCCAGCTCCATGCCCTTGCCTGTCACTGCGGCCGAGGCGGCGCCATAACGACGCTCTGCATGCAGGGTGGCGGCACCCACGGGCGTGATTTCATACAGGGCCGTCACGCTCTTGCCCGCACCCACATCACCAGCATCCACCTTGTCATTGCGGAAGTCTTCCTCACGCAGCACGCGGTTTTCATAACCGATCAGGCGCCACTCGGCGACCTGGGCCGGATTGAACTCGACCTGCACCTTCACGTCCTTGGCCACGGTGTTGAAGGTGGAGGACAGCTCTTCCACCAGCACCTTGCGCGCTTCCGCCAGCGAATCGATATAGCTGTAGTTGCCGTTGCCCACGTCGGCAATCTGCTCCATCAGCGCTTCCTGGTAATTGCCCTGGCCAAAGCCCAGGGTGGTGAGCGAGATGCCGCTTTCGCGTTCGCGTTTCACCATGTCCTTGATCTGTTCGATGTCGCTGATGCCGACATTGAAATCGCCGTCGGTGGCCAGCAGGATGCGGTTGATGCCACCTTTGATATAGCCGGCGCGGGCCTGTTCATAGGCCAGGCGTATGGCGGCCTCGCCAGCCGTGGAGCCACCGGCGGTCAGGCGCGAAATGGCGGCGCGGATTTTTGCCTTGTCGCTACCGGGTGTGGAAGGCAGTTCCACCGCGGTACGGCCGGCATAGACCACCAGCGCCACCCGGTCCTGCGCCCGCAGCTGGTCCACCAGCATTTTCAGCGAGGACTGCACCAGCGGCAGCTTGTCCGGGTCATCCATGGAGCCGGAGACATCCACCAGGAACACCAGGTTGGCCGGCGGCATGGCGGCGACTTTCGTTTCCACCGCCTTCACACCGACACGCAGCAGCAGGTGCTCGGGATTCCAGGGCGCGCGCGCCACTTCCGTGCCCACGCTGAAAGGATGGCCCGCCACCGGCGCGGCATAGGCGTAGGGAAAGTAATTCACCAGCTCTTCCACGCGCACCGCGTCTTTCGGCGGCAGCTGGCCCTGGTTGAGGAAACGCCGCACATTGCTGTAGCTGCCGGTGTCCACGTCCAGGCTGAGCGTGGACAGGGCATCGCGGCTGGCCAGCTTCACCGGGTTGTCGGCCAGGCTCTGGTATTTCTCGCGGCTCTCCGGCTGCGGCTGGTAGAAATCCTGCGCCGGCATGGAGATGAAGGCCGCCGGCGCGGCATTGCCGGCGAAAGCGCGTTTGGCCAGCGATGCATCGGCCTTGGCGGCGGCCAGCGAGCCTGCAGCCCGCTCTTCGTGCGTGCGCATGGCGTCCTGTTCCTGAGGCAGGGGCTCATGCACGGACGGTGTGGGCAGGGGCGGTGTCTGCGGGCCGGTGCCGGCCGTGGCCGGCGGCTCCTGGTGCGCGCAGGCGGTCAGCAGGGCCAGGGTCAGGCCTGCGGCCAGCAGGGTGCTGGCGGGGCGCTTGCAGCCGGATGTCGTGGGGCGGGACGGGATAGGGGCGCTCATCGTTTTCTCCTTGTCTGTGAACAGAGCGGGGGTCGTTCACAGGGTTAAACGAGGGTCCTGCCGGAAACGGGTTAAGCCGCTGCAGATATTTTTGACCGGGGTCTTTAATCAAACCGTCAGCAGGCTTTCACAATCCGTCCTTAAGGTCGCGGCTCGTCCTTTTCTCCCTGCCAGGTAGCCGCCATGGATCATCAAGCCCCCTACGACGAAGACGCCGTCACCAACACGTCTGACAACCCGCACTTCAACGACATCCTGCAAGTGCGTCTTTCCCGCCGCCAGGCCCTGATGGGCGGCATCAAGGCCTCGGCCCTGTTCATGCTGGGCGGCAGCGCCCTGGCCGGTTGCAGCAGCGACAGCGACGACACGCCGGCCAGCAATACCCCCGGCACCAGCATCCCGGCGCCGGTGCTGAAATTCACCGCCATCGCCAAGAGCCTGGACGACATCGTGCATGTGCCGGTGGGCTACAGTGCCGCCGTGCTCTACGCCCTGGGCGATCCCATAGACACCGCCACCACGCCCTGGAGCGATGCCGGTACCGAAACCGGTGCCTCCTATGAAAAGCGCGCCGGCGACCACCATGACGGCATGGCTTTCTTCGGCCTGGGCAGCGACGGCAAATGGAAGGCCGATGCTTCCGACCGCGGCATGCTGGTGATGAACCACGAAAACATCACCCCCAACTTCCTGCATGCCAACAACACCACCGACCTGGCCTCGCCGCGTCTCGAAGATCCGGCGCGCAAGGAAATCAACTGCCACGGCATCAGCGTGATCGAAATCCGCAAGAATGCGCTGGGCAAGTTCGAAATCGACAAGACCTCCACGCGCAACCGCCGCCTCACGCCCAACACGCCCATGGACCTGCGCGGCGCCGCCGCCGGTTCCGCCTGGATGCTGAGCAAGTTCTCGCCGGCCGGCCTGCAGACGCGCGGTACCATCAACAACTGCGCCAACGGCTACACGCCCTGGGGTACCTACCTCACCTGCGAGGAAAACTGGGCCGGCTATTTCAAGCGTGGCGCCGACACCGGCCGCAGCGCGGCCGAAGTGAAGCTGCTGTCGCGCTACGGCGTGTCCGGTTCCGGCAGCAATGCCTGGAGCACGGTGACTCCGGCCGATCCCACCGACACCACCTTCGCGCAGTGGGACCTGTCGCTGACCGGTGCTGCCGCCGCCGACGACTTCCGCAATCGCGCCAACACCTATGGCTGGGTGGTGGAAATCGATCCCTTCGATCCCGCGTCCACGCCGCGCAAGCGCACCGCCCTGGGCCGCATGGGCCATGAAGACTGCGCCATCGGCAAGCTGGAGGCCGGCAAGCCGGTGGTGTTCTACACCGGCGACGATTCGCGCTTTGAATATGTCTACAAATTCGTGTCGGATGCGCTCTGGGATCCGGCCGATGCCGGCAAGGGCATGGCCGCCGGCGACAAGTACATGGATGCCGGCACGCTCTATGTCGCCAAGTTCAATGCCGACGGTTCCGGTGAATGGGTGGCGCTCAAGCACCTGAGCAACAACCTGAATGCCGCCAACGCCACCTTCCCCTTCACCTCGCAGGCCGATGTGCTGGTGGCCACGCGCCTGGCCGCCGATTCCGTCGGCGCCACCAAGATGGACCGTCCGGAATGGGTGGCGGTGAATCCGCGCAACGGCGAGGTCTACCTGACGCTGACCAACAACACCAACCGCGGCCAGGGCGCCAACCCCGGCGTGGATGCTGCCAATCCGCGCAACTATGTCGACAACGACGGCAAGGGCCAGAAGGGCAACCCCAACGGCCACATCATCCGCTGGCGCGAAAAGGACGACCACGCCAACGCCACCACCTTCCAGTGGGACATCTATGTCTTCGCTGCGGAAGCGGATGCCGATGCCACCACCATCAACCTGTCCGGCCTGACCAACGACAACGACATGTCCAGCCCGGACGGCCTCTGGTTCGATCCGCGCGGCGTGCTGTGGATACAGACCGACGACGGCGCCTACACCGACGTCACCAACTGCATGATGCTGGCTGCGGTGCCGGGCAAGGTGGGCGACGGCGCCGCCGCCACCGTCAACGGCCAGGGCACCTTCATCGGCAAGCAGCCGGGCACCGACCTGCGCCGCTTCCTGGTCGGTCCCAAGGAATGCGAAATCACCGGCATCACCATGACGCCGGACGGCAAGGCCATGTTCGTCAACATCCAGCATCCCGGCGAAGGCGGCAACCTGGCGGCGTCCGCCAGCCACTGGCCTTACAGCGCCGACGCCACGGCGGCGGATGCCAGCAGCAAACGTCCGCGTTCCGCCACCATCGTTGTCACCCGCAACGACGGCGGTGTGATCGCACTCTAAGGGGGACGTGCAAAGAAAAAGGGCCCCCAGCGGGCCCTTTTTCTTGCGCCAGTCAACATTGGCAACACTTTCCCTGTGACGCTGCCGGGAGCTGTTGCTAGATTGCGGGCATCCCGTGCCAAGGAATGCCCGCCCCATGTCTGAATACCTGCGCAAGAATTTCGAAGAAGTCGACCTCGCTCCCGGGCGCGGCCGCGCCAGCGGCTCGCTGTCCGTGGGACTGGGCATCCTGGGTGTGATGGGCGCGCTCTGCTTCCTCTTCCCGGACCTGCTGACCTCGCCGGACTTCCAGCCCCTCTACAACACGCAGTTCCTGCGCGGCCTGCTCTTCACCGGCATAGGCATTGGTTTTGGTTTCGGTTTCTACAGCGTGATGCAGGGCGGTTCGCGCTGGCTGGGCCTGTGCGGCCTGGCGCTGACCACGCTGGCCGCCGTGCTGGGCAGCATGGAAACCGAGCGCGCCATGCCCGAGCAGCGCAGCCTCTATGCCGGCCTGGATTATTTCGTGCTCACCCTGCTGGTGCTGGCCCTGGTCTTCATTCCCATGGAGCGGCTCTTCCCCAAGAGCGTGGCGCAGAAAACCCTGCGCAAGGGCTGGACCACGGACATGAAGTATTTCCTCTTCAGCCATCTCGGCATACAGCTCATCAGCTTCTTCACCGTGATCCCGGCCCAGCATTTCTTCGCCTGGCTGATCAACGCCGATTTCCAGCGCGCCATTGCCGCGCAGCCGGTCTGGCTGCAGTTCATTGAAATCCTGGTGGTGGTGGATTTCACCACCTACTGGATGCACCGCAGCATGCACGAGATTCCCTGGCTGTGGAAAATCCACGCCGTGCACCATTCCACCGAGCAGATGGACTGGCTGGCCTCTTCGCGCATCCATTTCCTGGAAATCGTCGCCAACCGCCTGCTGGGCTACCTGCCCATCTTCATCCTGGGTTTCACGCCCGCGGCG
>DASUXS010000041.1:0-3261 GCA_036377855.1 Moraxellaceae bacterium | reverse complement strand
TCCACGCCGGCTCCGTGGAGCTGGTCACGCCGGATCATGCTTCCCTGCACTTCAAAGGCACGGCGCCCGGTCCGCATGCCATCCTGCGCGTGCACGACTGGTCGGCCTGTGCCGATATCCTGCGCAGCGGCGATATCGGCGTGGCGGAAGCCTATCGCGACGGCCGCATCGACACGCCGGAGCTGCTGGATGTGCTGATGCTGGCGCTGGCCAATCAGGAAACGCTGGAAAAAACCCTGCATGGCAGTTTCTGGGGCACGCTGTTCTACCGCCTGCGCCACCTGCTCAACCGCAACACGCGCCGCGGCAGCCGCAAGAACATCCATGCCCATTACGATATCGGCAACGATTTCTACAAGCTGTGGCTGGACCCTTCCATGACCTACTCCGCTGCCTTGTTCCAGGGCGGCGTGGAAAACCTGGAGGCCGCGCAGTATTTGAAATACGACCGCCTGCTGGACCGGCTGCGCCTGCGTCCCGGCAGCCATATCCTGGAAATCGGCTGCGGCTGGGGTGCGCTGGCCGAGCGTGCCGCGGCCCGCGGCCACCGCGTCACGGGCATTTCCCTGTCGCAGGAGCAGCTGGCCTATGCCCGCGAACGCGTGCGCGGAACGGCTGCGGAAAAAACCACGGAATTCCGTTTCCAGGATTACCGCGACCTGCAGGGCCAGTATGACGCCATCGTCTCCATCGAAATGCTGGAAGCCGTAGGCGAGACCTACTGGCCGGACTATTTCCACAAGCTGCGCAGCTGCCTGGCACCCGGCGGCCGTGCCACGCTGCAGACCATCACCATCGCCGACGATTATTTCGATGCCTACCGCTCCGGCACCGATTTCATACAGCAGTACATCTTCCCCGGCGGCATGCTGCCCTCGCCCCAGCGTCTCACGCAGGAAATCGCCGGGGCCGGCCTGTCCCTGCAGGACAGCTTCCGCTTCGGCCCGGACTATGCGCGCACCCTGCGCCTGTGGCGGGAGCAGTTCGAAAGCCGCCTGCCGGAAATCCGCCAGCAGGGCTTTGATGACGCCTTCATCCGGCTGTGGCGCTTCTATCTTTGTTATTGCGAGGCCGGTTTCCTGACCCGGCGTACCGATGTCTGCCAGCTGGTGCTCAGCGCCTGAGCGACACCCAGAACCGAGGGGTGACCCCCATGAATGTGCAACTGCCCGCCAATGACATGAACGAGAATTCAGAACCCATGCTGCCCATACAGGCTGTGGAAAGGGAAACCGGGGTTTCCAAGGAATTGCTGCGCATGTGGGAACGCCGCTACCAGTTCCCCGCCCCCGCCCGCGATGCCCAGGGCGACCGCATCTATCCCCAGGACCAGGTCAGCAAGCTGCGCCTGCTGCGCCGCCTCATCGACATGGGCTTCCGTCCCGGCAAGATCGTCGGCATGGGCCTGGAGGAACTGGAAAACCTGCTGCGCTCCCGCTACAGCACCCGTATCGAGGCGACACCGGAGCTGGAGCAGGAGCTGCTGGAAACCCTGAAAAGCCGCGACCAGCACCAGATACGCGAATACCTGTCGCACCAGCTGGTGAAAATGGGTCTGCAGTCCTTCACGCTGGAATTCCTGCAGCATGCCAATTCCATCGTGGGCGACGCCTGGATGCGCGGCCTGATCGAGGTGCATGAGGAGCATCTCTACACCGAACAGGTGCAGTCGCTGATACGCAGCGCCATTTCCAGCCTGCGCCAGGCCATCGATCCCCCGCATGTGCTGCTGACCACGCCGCCGGAGGAAAACCATACGTTGGGCATACTCATGGTCGAAGCCATGCTGCGCCTGGACAATATCGACGCCATCTGTTTCGGCGCGCAGATGCCGGTACGGGAAATCGTGCAGGCAGCGCAGAAACACCGCATGGACATCGTGGCACTGTCCTTCAGCGCTTCCTATCCCTCCAGCCGCGCCGTGGAATTCCTGGAGGAGCTGCGTTTCCGCCTGCCCATGGAGATCGCCATCTGGGCCGGTGGCAGCGCCCTGCGCTCCACCCGCCGCAATGTGGAGGGCGTGACGGTTTTCCATGACCTCGGCAGCATACGCCGCGGCATGCAGACCTGGCGCCAGCAGCACGGCTGAATCTTTAAGAACGGTTTATTCAAGGAAGCCCATTGAAACGTCATCTGGTATGGCTGCGCGCCGACCTGCGCTGCCACGACAACACGGCGCTGCTGGCCGCCTGCGCCGAGCGTGATGCCCAGGTTGCCTGTCTCTACCTCGTCACGCCGCGGCAATGGCAGAAACATGATGTGGCCGGCGTGCGCGTGGATTTCGAGCTGCGCAACCTGCACAGCCTGCGTGAAGACCTGGCGGCGCTGGACATTCCCCTGCTGGTGGCGGAGACCGCCGATTACGCCGGCGTGCCCGCCCTCCTGCGCCAGCTGGTGCAGGAGCATCGCATCGATGCCGTCTTTGCCAACCGGCAATACGAGATCAATGAAAACCGTCGTGATGCCGCCGTGGCCGCTGCGTTGGAAGGCGTGGGTTGCCGCCTGCAGCTTTTCCATGACCAGTGCGCCCTGCCCCCGGGCAGCATCCGCAAACAGGATGGCGGCGCCTATTCCGTGTTCACCCCCTTCAAACGCAACTGGCTGCAGCAGCTGGCCGCCACCGGCTGCCGGCCCGGACCGGCGCCGCGCGCCCGCAACGGCAGCTTCACCCGCGGCAGCGCGCTGCCCGGACAGGCCGCGCTGGCCTCGCATGTCAGTCCGGAAATAGCCACGCAATGGTGGCCGGCCGGTGAAAAAACGGCACAGCAGCGCCTGAAGAAATTTGCCGACAATCTATTGGCGGATTACCAGGAACGCCGCGATTTTCCGGCCCAGGACGGCGTCAGCCGGCTCTCGCCCTATCTGGCGGCCGGTGTGATTTCACCGCGCCAGTGCCTGAACGCCGCCTTCAACCACCAGGCACGCCATGGCGAAAGCCCCGGCAGCGCGCAATGGATTGCTGAAATCGCCTGGCGCGATTTCTACAAGCATGTGCTGGTGGCCTGGCCGCAGGTCTGCAGGCACCAGCCCTTCCGTCCGGAAACCGCGGCCATACGCTGGCGTCATGACGAAGCGGATTTCCAGCGCTGGTGTGAAGGCCGTACCGGCTTTCCCCTGGTGGATGCCGCCATGCGCCAGCTGCGGCAGACCGGCTGGATGCATAACCGCCTGCGCATGGTGGTGGCCATGTTCCTGACCAAGGATCTCTTCATAGACTGGCGCTGGGGCGAGCGCTTTTTCATGCAGCATCTGGTTGATGGC
>DASUXS010000040.1:0-3231 GCA_036377855.1 Moraxellaceae bacterium | reverse complement strand
GTGGACGAACTCAATGCCCAGGTCGGCCTGCTGCGCGCGGAGCTGGATGTGGAGCACGAGGCGCAGAAACTGCTGGGTGAGGTGCAGCACGATCTTTTCGACCTGGGTGGCGAGCTCTGCATTCCCGGCCATGTGATGCTGAAACCGGAGCAGGTGCTGCTGCTGGAAAAGGAAATCGACCGGCTTAATGAAGTGCTGCCGCCGCTCAAGGAATTCATCCTGCCCGGGGGCAGCCGTGCGGCCTGCCTGGCACATGTGGCCCGCACCGTCTGCCGTCGCGCCGAACGCCGCGTGCATACGCTGGCGCAGGGCGAGGCCATCGCCCCGCTGCCGCTGCAATACCTGAACCGGCTTTCCGATTATCTCTTCGTGCTGGCGCGTGCCCTGGCCCGTGAAAACGGCGGCAGCGAAGTGCTGTGGAACCGTTCGCGCTGATCAGGCGCAACGGTTTTCCTCAATCAAGGCGGAGAGGCTGCGACGTTGCAGTCCCTGCGCATCGAAATTGTCCTGCGCCAGCCAGGCCTCGAAGGCTTTTTCCAGGCCCGGCCATTCCGTATCGATGATGGAAAACCAGGCGGTGTCACGGTTGCGGCCCTTGGTCACCAGATGCTGGCGGAAAATCCCCTCGAACTGGAAGCCCAGCCGCAGCGCCGCCTGGCGTGAAGGATGGTTGAGCGCATTGCACTTCCATTCATAACGGCGGTAACCCAGGGCGAAGGCACGCCGCATCATCAGGAACATGGCCTCGGTGGCCGCCGGGCGGCGTTGCAGCAGCGGGGAATAATTCAGGTGCCCCACTTCCACCACGCCCTGCGGCGCATGGATGCGCATGAAGGCCGCCACGCCCAGGGGCAGGCCATCATTTTTGTGGGTGATCACATAGAACTGCGGATCGCGTTGCGCCGCCATTTTCTGCAGCCACTCGTGATAGGCCGCAAAATCCGCAAAGGGACCATAGGGCAGCCAGGTCCAGTTACGGCCTTCGACATCCAGGGCATTGGCTGCCCAAAGACCTTCGGCATGCCGCTCCGGCTGCAAGGGCTCCAGCACGCAGAAACGGCCGGACAGCGCTTCATGGGGAATGAAGGGCGGTGGTGTCCAGTCCGGCAGGGCCGCACCCACGGGCTGGCCCAGCGCGTTCAGCTCATGTTCCGTCATGGCGGGGAGACCTCAGGACTGTGACTCAGGATCATGATTCAGGACCGTAATGCGCGCTGGCGCGATACACCAGGCCCTGCGCATCCGGATAGAAAACTTCCGCGGCCAGGCGACCGCCGACACTGTGGTAGACCAGCATGAAACTGTCGGCACCCACCAGCACATGCAGCAGGGTGAAATTCAGCGTGCTGTATTTTTCCAGGGCCTTCTGCCAATAGGCGGCGACCGCCGGCTTGCCCTGCAGCAGGCCGGATTCCACACCGGCCACGCTGGCGATATAGGGCGAACGCATTTCGAAATCGTCGCGGTAATGCTGCAGCACGGCCGCCAGGTCGTGGCGGTTCCAGGCCTCAATCCAGCTCTTTGCAAAACGCTCCGCGAACACCGTATCCAGCACCGCCACTCTCCTTGGTTTTGGGTGCCCGGGCCGTGATGGCCAGGGCGGAAGGTTGCTGCCACCAGCGCCGCAGCAGCAGGGCCAGGCGGGCGCGCCAGGCCGGCACCGGCTGCAGCGCGTCGGCCGGCAGCCATTCCAGTTGCAGCTCACTGGCGCAGAGGGCTCCAAGCAGGATGTCCGGTGCGTGGTCCACGATGAGCTGGTCACCGGCCTGCAGCACCACATCGCGCCCGTCACCCGGCTGCGTGATCCAGAGCCGGCCCTGGATACAGCTGACCCGCCAGCGACCCTGCTCTCCATGCCGGGAGAAGGGTAGCCGGAAATGGGAGTCCGCCTGTAAAACCAGTGGTCGTGTTGTCATGCCAGAAGACTAGGACGGGGCTGGCGGCCATGACAGATATAGGATATTTTTTTTGTCACCATGACAGATAAGCCGCCCAGGCATCTGTCATGGTCACCCCGTTCCTGATCTGTCATGCCTCTTGTCTATGCCCCTACCGGGGCTTCACTACCCAAGCCCCTGCCCGGGCCCCGGATACCGCCATGAACGCCCCGCTCTACCGCCAGCTGGCCGAGAAGCTGCAACGCGCCATAGACCACGGCAGCCTGAAAAGCGGCGACCGCCTGCCCTCGGTGCGCGAGCTCAGCGAACGCGAACAGGTCAGCCTGGCCACGGCCGTCAGCACCTATCGCCACCTGGAAAACATAGGCCTCGTGGAAGCGCGCCCCAAATCCGGCTTCTTCGTGCGCGAACAGGCACACCGCCTGGCCGAGCCGGAAATGCAGCGCACCAGCAGCCGCGCCAAGACGGTCACCATCGTCGACACCCTGATGCAGGTGATAGGCGAATCGCGGCAGCCGGGCCTGGTGCCACTGGGCGCCGCCTGCGCCAGCCCCGACCTCTATCCCACTGCCCGCCTGCGCAAGCTGCTGGCGGCGCAGGATGGCAGCAACCTCGACGCCATTGGCCGCTATGGTATGAGCATGGGCCTGCCGGCATTGCGCGAGCAGATCGTGCGCCGCTATGCACATCTCGACGTGCTGCTGCATCCGGAAAACATCATCGTCACCATAGGCGCCATGGAGGCCATCAACCTCTGCGTGCGTGCCGTCGCCAAACCCGGCGACACCATCGCACTGGAATCACCGACCTATTTCGGCATCCTGCAGATCATTGAAAGCCTGGGCATGAAGGCCCTGGAAATCCCTACCGATCCGCGCACCGGCATTTCCCTGGACGCCCTGGACCTGGCCACGCAGAAGGCCGGCGCGGTGAAGGCCGTGATCGTGATGCCCACGGTGCAGAATCCGCTGGGCAGCACCATGCCGGAGGAAAACAAGAAACGGCTGGTGGAGCTGATGGAAGAGCGCGGCATTCCCGTGATCGAAGACGACATCTACGGCGAGCTGGCCTTCGGCCGCCAGCGCCCGCGTCCGCTCAAGGCCTGGGACAAGACCGGCAATGTCATGCTCTGCAGTTCCTTCACCAAGAACATCGCGCCCGGCTTCCGCGTCGGCTGGGTGGATGCGGGGCGCTGGCAGGAAGCCATCACCCACCTGAAGTTCACCAACACGGTGTCGACGCCGGTGGTGTTCCAGTCCGCCATTGCACGCTTCATGGAGAACGGCGGCTACGAACACCATATGCGGCATCTGCGCGAGGCCTTCCAGGAACA
>DASUXS010000039.1:0-7667 GCA_036377855.1 Moraxellaceae bacterium | reverse complement strand
CGATCTTGAGCACAACCGCGCGCTGCAGTGGCTGCGCCGCCACCTGCCGCTGACGGATGAATTGCATGGCCACCGTTTCTTCGTGCGTGAACGTGCGCATGAGGGAAAGTGGCAGGCCACGCCGCTTTTCCTCGCGCTCATCGTCATCGAGCTGGCGGATCTCGTCTTCGCCGTCGACAGCGTGCCGGCGGTGTTCGCCGTCACCACCGACACCTATGTCGTCTACACCTCCAACATCTTCGCCGTACTCGGCCTGCGCTCCCTGTATTTCGCGCTGGCCGCGCTGCTGCACCGTTTCATCTACCTGCAGGTGGCCCTGGCCATCGTGCTCATCTTCATAGGCAGCAAGGTCTTTCTGGTGAACATCATCGGCAAGATTCCCGCACCCGTGTCCCTGGGCGTGACAATAGGCGTGCTGGCCGGCGGCATCCTGCTGTCCCTGCTCAAGACCCGGGGGGATGACGAAAGGCCTCCATCTTGATTATTCTGAGGCTGAACTTGAGTAGTTGATATATGCGGTAAAAAGGCCAGAGGTTGGCTGAGCTTTTGCGTGATTTTTACCTGGAGGTAAAGCAACGGCTTAAGGTTGTCTGCTATGAGCTGCCTTTATTTCATGGCTTTTGTGATCTTCCAGTCGAAGAGGTCCATGAAGTCGACGAAACATTCTTTGCATATCCACCGATACCCGTCGATCGTGGAATACCCTTCTGCAAATGCATCCATTCGGGGCTCAGTCATGAACTTCACGGTGCAGAACTCACAATGGTCATGGTCATTGTCGGGATTTGATGGCGAATAACGTCGCCAATTCAGCTCTGCTCTTTTGAGATAGCTAAGCTGATTTGTAAGACGCCAATCATTTTCTGTGCGCATGAAATTCCAAGCCTCTGTTTAGTGGCCGCAGGTCCGTTCTTTGCAATATAAGGACGATCTCTTACAGGCGCCACTACGAGTTGGTTGCCGCGGGCGCTCAAGGCAATGGGCAACCAGGCTGCTATTGGTAGTGGGGAGTGGTAGTGGGCCCGCTGCAACTCTGGCTTCAGCGATGAGTGGCGGGGTTTGAGGCTTGTTTACTAGACGCTCGGTCTAGCTGCCCCCTTCGCATGAAAACGACCACTGCCACTGCCACCCCCACTCACCGCGATTGAATGGGATGGGGCGGCATACTTCTTTCTGCTGCTAGAGGTCGCCGGGGTCATCAAGGGCAACGGAACGGTCAAAGTGGTGGAGGAGGAGGTAGTTATCCCAGCCCCTGCTGCCTTCACACGCGACGATGGTGGAGTTTTTCAGGTTTTCGCCCCATGCATTGTCGGGATACAGGGACTGGCTGAGCTGCAGCCAAAGCGCTCTGGGATTGAAGGTGCAGAACGTGAAATTAAGATAGGGACCGCCGTCTTCACCTGCGGAGAATGAGTGACTGACAACGATATCAGTCTTGGCAACGGCCTCAATGGCGGATCTGGTCAAGGGGATGTCGAGTCCGGGAGCCAAATCGGGTTGCAGCTGTACAGTCAGCGATTTCATGATGTTTTCTGCTTTTTTGGAATGCAGGGCAATGCTGCATGCTCCGTTCATTTTCTAACGCAGTCCTGACCTCACCGACCGGCCGATGACGTTAAGTAGGTCATTCGCCATCTCGTGATCGTCGTCGGCGTTGGCGAGCTCAAGCATTTCCCTCGCCTGCCCCAGGTTCCGGCGCTGTCCCAGTCCCATCAAATTGAGCAAGGCCAGCCAGTATTGGGCATCTTCCCGGCTGCGTTGGCGGGATTGGTTGGCGTCCGCTTGGAGGATTTTCCTGAAACAGGCCTGCGCCGCTGCGTGGTCAGTGGCCACGCCATGGCCCAGCAGATAGCAGAGGCCGATCTGGAGATGGGCATCAAAATGTCCCATGGTGGCCGCCAGCTGGTAATACCGGAAAGCGGCCTTGGGTTTGCCCATGTCCCGGTAGATGATGCCAAGGTTGTAGGCGGAGCTGGCATCACCCAGCTTGATCGCTGCCTTTGCCCAGCGTATGGCTGCCGGATAATCCGGTTGGTCTCCCTCGCTCAATATATTGCTGAGTGAACCCTGTGCCGGGTAGTAGTCCTGCTCGGCGGCCAGCATATACCAGTGCATGGCCTCGCTTTTGTTGGGGAAGACCAGTACTTTCCTCGACAAGGTCATGACACCGTATTCATGGTAGTAGCCCATCGTCCATTGGGCCTCGGCATCTCCCTTGGCGGCGGTGGCTACCAAGGCAAGCCATTTCTTTTTCTCTATTCTTTCCATTGGTTTATGTCGCTGTAATCAGGAGCTAAGTACGGTGGCGCGGTTAATGTTGCTTATGGCGTTGCTAAGTACTTGGTTTTAGAAAGCTCGCCAAGCCGGCTCCTGCCAAAATCAATAAGATGAAAAAAACAATACTGATAAGGGCGCCAGAAGCGGTCGAAAGCATGCTCATGTCATGGAGGTTTTGTCGTGGAAACCGGCCTAAGGAGATGGCGCGGCATAGTATCCAAACAATAGATGGGGCTGGCGACCATTTCCTCGCATAAATGGAGATCGTGAAAAGACCTAGAGCCAGGACCTGAATGATGAAGTACAGGGCCTTGGCGGCCAGAAGGATTAATTCATGACCAGCTGGGATCATAGATATCAAAGCCGATTTCTATGCGGCGACTGCCAAGTGCAACCAACGTGGCTGGTGATAGGCTGAGGCCGTCATTGCTGCTGCTCATAAATAAACCGCAGAACAGGTCGACTCTAAATTCCCTGTTAAGTGCGCACCATGTATCCAGATTGTCGGTTAGCTTGCCAAGCAGCCATGAAACCTGGTGATCCAGATTTTCAGGTTTGCAATCAGGTGATTGCAGTCTCCAGCTGCCGTGCTTGGCAATGTGTTCTCTGCCAGAAGGATGCTGAATAACCTCTCCCTTCTTGGTGGCTGCTGAGGGTAGGCAACCAAGAAGCTTGCTGATTTCATCTGGGATTGGCGAGTCACCGAATATTCTGAGCGTAGCTGCTGATCTTTCTATCTGAGCCATATAAATCCTGGTAGTGGCTGGGCGGACGTCGGTATCTGCCCCCCTTGTAACATATGGATAGTTTCGTTGAAGAAGCAATTGAGAGGGGAGGGGCAGGGATGCTTACCGTAGTAGTGGCAGGCTCGTTGGTTTGGAAGTGCGGTAAAAAAAGGCTGACAAATGGGCATGGTCCTTCCCGCGTTCAGGGACCAGGAGACGAACGGCAGTCCCATGGGCTTGCTTACTAGACGGTCGGTCTACTAGGATTCCCTCCCATGAACACGACCACCGACACCCCCACCCATCGCGATACCCGGGAGCACCTGCTGTCCACGGGCGAGGCGGTCATACGCGGCAAGGGCTTTGCCGCGGTGGGGCTGGCGGAAATCCTGGCCGAGGCCGGGGTGCCCAAGGGCTCCTTCTATCACTACTTCAAATCCAAGGAAGCCTTCGGGGCGGACATGCTGGCGCGCTATTTCCGCAACTATGCGGGCCAGTGCCAGAGCCTGCTGTCCCGTCCCGGCGCCACCGCGCGTGAGCGTCTCCTGGATTACTACAAGCGCTGGGCCAGCCATGAAGGCGGCAACTGCCAGCAGGCCTGCCTGGCGGTGAAGCTGTCGGGCGAGGTGGCGGACCTGTCCGAACCCATGCGCGAAGTGCTTGCGGCGGGCATGCGTGAAGTGGAAAAGCGGTTGGCGGAAGCGATACGCGCCGGCCAGGCCGATGGTTCGCTGCATGGCGAGCTGGAAGCCGATGACCTGGCCGTGGCCCTGTACACGCTGTGGGTGGGCGCGGAGCTGATGGCCAAGGTGCAGCGTTCTTCGACACCGCTGCAGCAGGCGCTGCGCCAGACCGAACGCATGTTGCGTCCGGCCTGAAAAGATTGAAGGCATCCGTATTGCGCGGATGCCGGCAGAGCACGATGGCGAAAGCCATTTTTTTGAATCCGCGACTAGACGATTGGTCTAGTCGCTATCCAGTCGCAAAGAACAGTGACCCTCAGGAGTCAGTCATGTCCGGCAAGTTGTTCACCCCGTTTAGCTCGGGTTCCTTCACCTTCCCCAACCGCGTCATCATGGCCCCGCTGACGCGTATGCGCGCCTCGCAGCCGGGCGACATTCCCAATGAACTGATGCAGACCTATTACGTGCAGCGCGCCAGCGCCGGTCTCATCATCGCCGAGGCCACGCAGATCTCGCCGCAGGGCAAGGGCTATATGGATACCCCGGGCATCTATTCCG
This sequence comes from Moraxellaceae bacterium, assembly GCA_036377855.1. Lineage (GTDB taxonomy): Bacteria > Pseudomonadota > Gammaproteobacteria > Pseudomonadales > Moraxellaceae > UBA2031. The sequence continues at coordinate 3,424 of DASUXS010000039.1, read as the reverse complement.
CGGAGCAAGTGCAGGGCTGGCGCAAGATCACCCAGGCCGTGCATGACGCTGGTGGCCATATCGCGCTGCAGCTCTGGCATGTGGGCCGTGTTTCGCATCACAGCCTGCAGCCCAACCAGCAGTTGCCCGTGTCTGCCTCCGCCATTCCCTACCAGAACCGCACCACGGTTCGCGGTGAAGACGGCAAGCCGACGCGCGTGGATTGCGATACGCCGCGTGCGCTGGAACTTTCCGAAATCCCTGGCCTGATCGAAGACTACCGCCGCGCTACCGTGAATTCGCGCGAAGCCGGTTTCGACATGGTGGAAGTGCATGCTGCCCACGGCTATCTGTTGCACCAGTTCCAGTCCGCGGAAAGCAACAAGCGTGAAGACGCTTACGGCGGTTCGCTGGAAAACCGTGCCCGCCTGACGCTGGAAGCCCTGGATGCCGTCATCGGCGCCTGGGATGCCAAGCATGTTGGCATCCGTATTTCCCCGCTGGGTACCTTCAATGGCCTGGACGACAAGGACGGCCTGGAAATGGCGCTCTACCTGGCGCGTGAATTCACCAGGCGCGGCATTGCCTACCTGCATCTGTCCGAACCGGACTGGGCGGGTGGTCCGGCGCATAGCGACGAATTCCGCCAGGCCCTGCGCGAGGCTTTCCCGGGTACCATCATCGGTGCCGGCAACTACACGGTGGAGAAGTCGGAGACGCTGCTGGCCAAGGGCTTTATCGATGCGGCTGCGTTTGGTCGTCCCTTCATTGCCAATCCGGACCTGCCGGCGCGCCTGCAGAAGGGTGCGGAGCTGAACAATGTGGTGGCGGCTACGCTGTATGGCGGTGGTGCCGAGGGCTATACGGATTATCCGGCGCTGGCCTGAGCCTTGATGGTTTGATCTGTGGGTTGTTGTTTTGAAAGCCGGCGCGAGCCGGCTTTTTTTATGGAATTTAAGGCGATCTCAGCTACTAACCCCACTGTCGCCCCGGCGAAGGCCGGGGCCCAGCGTCTTTGATGGCATTGGAAGTTAAAGCAGGCCGAGCTGGAGGAGCGTGCGGTGGCTTAAGGGGGGGTATCCAGCTTTTGCTGTTCCCCAAGCGTTGCTAAAGACGCTGGGCCCCGGCCTTCGCCGGGGCGACAGGGGAGTTATGAGCAGAGGATTGAGGCGGGAGTCAACCGCCCGCCTTGCGCGCCAGATGCATATCCCGCTGCCGCGTGAAATATTCGCGCAGGATGGAACGCAGGCGCTCCGCACCAGGACGTCCCCAGTCACGCTGCAGCTCGCCCGCCAGGCCAATCACGGAAATGAGACGGGCCCCGGCCTGGATCATGCGCTGCATGGCCGCTTCATGCGCCGCTACGCTGACACCACCAATGGCATCCGCCACCACATAAACCTCATAGCCTTCGCGCAGCGCATCCAGTACCGGGAACGCCACGCAGATTTCCGTCCACAAGCCGGCCACGATGAGTTTGCGGCGTCCGGTCTTCTTGATGGCGGCATGGAATTCCGGATCTTCCCAGGAGTTCATGGTGGTGCGGTCGATTTCGGGAATGCCCGGCAGGGCTTCGCGCAATTCGGTGTTGGTGGCGGACATGCCGTGCTTCACATACACCGTGCTCAGCACCACCGGCAGTTCAAAGGCGGTGGCGGTACGACCCAGCATGATGACATTCATGAGCAGCTCGTCATGCGCCACCGAATGCACGCCGGCATATTGCTCGGGCTGGTAGTCGATGAAGGTGATGACGGCGTTTTCCGGCGTCAGCAGGCTGTCTTTCTCGGGGTCACGGATGGGGGTGGTATCGGACATGACAGTCTCCAGGCAGGTAAGGGCTCAGCCTTCGCAGCCGCAATCCACGGCGGCGCCGGCAGCATTTGAAGTAGGGTGGCCATCGCGTTTCCACCAGTCCAGGCCGCCCAGCAGTTCTTTCACCCGGAAACCCAGCTGGGTCATGGCCAGCGCGCCTTTGGTGGAGGCGTTGCAGCCTATGCCGTCGCAATAGGTCACGACCAATGCAGCCTTGTCCAGCATAGCCGTGCTTTGTGCATCCATCTGCCGGTGCGGAATATTGATGGCGCCGGGGATATGTTCCGCTGCATAGGCGGAGGCGGAGCGCGCATCGATCACGATGACATTCTCGCCGGCTTCCAGGGCAACCTTGAGGTCCCAGGAATCGGTTTCATAGGCGAGCTTGTCCTGGTAGTGCCGGAGCTGGTCTTGCATGGAAATCCTTCAGACAGGGCAAAAGGCGAAGCGGGCGACAACCCTTGCGGTTATCACACTATGCCGGCGCTTTGTCACGCTTTCGTGGCAGGGGGACGGCGCAGGCGTTTGGTATTGACGAATTCGGTGGCGCGGGCACGCAGCTGGCCACAGCCGCCTTCCACATCCTGGCCGGCGCTGTTGCGCACTTTGGTCAGCACACCGTTGCTGTTGAGATGGCGCACCATGGCGACGATGCGTTCGCCGGAGGGGCGCTGGTAGTCGTCGCCCTCCATGCTGTTAAAGGGGATGACGTTGAGCACGGCGTATTTGCCACGCAGCAGGGGCACGATGGCCTCCAGCTCATCGTCGCCATCATTCACGCCGGCCAGCAGCGTCCATTGCACCTGTATGGGGTAGCCAGTGCGGCGCGCATAGTCCTCGCCCAGCTCCATCAATTCCGTGGGCGTGATTTTCGGCGCCTTGGGCAACAGGTGTTCGCGCAGCTCGGCCTTGGTGGTGTGCAGCGACAACGCCAGTGCCGGTTTCACGCGCAGCGTGGGCAGGCGTTCAAAGACGCGCGGATCGCCCACGGTGGAGAACACTAGGTTCTTGTGCGCAATGCCGCCTTCGGTGCCCAGCAGGTCTATGGCTTCCAGCACGTTTTCCAGGTTGTGCGCGGGTTCACCCATGCCCATGAACACGACTTTCTTCACCGGGCGCAGGCGTCGCGCCTGCACCACCTGCGCCACGATCTCCAGGCTGCTGACCTGGCGCAGCAGGCCGCTCTTGCCGGTCATGCAGAAACGGCAGCCCACCGCGCACCCCACCTGCGTGGACACGCAGACGCCGTCACGCGGCAGCAGCACGCTTTCCACCATCTGGCCATCGGGCAGGTCGACCAGCAGCCGGGCGGAACCATCACCGCCTTCATGCTCTGAACGCAGCCGCGCGAGATTATCGAGATCGGCCGCCAGCTGCGGCAGCCCCTCGCGCAGCGACAGCGGCATCACATTCTCCGCCGCCTGGCGTTTGGTGCCAGCATCCAGCGGCCGCCCCTGCAGCCAGGCGCGCAGCACCATGTCGCGGTGTACCGGGCGGGCACCGAGAGCGGTCAGGCGTTGTTCAAGATCGGAGAGGCGCATGGGGCGCGGATGCTAGCACCGGGGCGGGGTGGCTGCCATGTAGCCTGCCGGAATCCGCTCCAGGGGGTTCATTTGCAGAGGTCGCGATC
>DASUXS010000038.1:0-6765 GCA_036377855.1 Moraxellaceae bacterium | reverse complement strand
AGCAGCATGCCCATCACGCCCAGGAAGAGCATGCCGGGCAGGCCGGCAAACAGGTCCACATGCAGGCGGAACATGAGGGTCATGAAATCCAGTTCCTGCGTGTGCTTCTCCATGAGCGCGCCATTGCGCTGGTCCATGTTCATGAAGGCGACTTTTTCCGGATCGGTGTTGCCGCGTTCCTGAGTGCCGACCAGCAGCACATCCGGTTCGTCCTCGGTCCAGGACACCAGCCCGGGGATATGGCCGGGATGTTCCTTCAGCGCATTGGCCACCACCGTATCCAGGCTGGCCAGGACGGTGCCCGCCGGGCGCGGTCCGCGTTCGGTTTCGCCGGCAAAATGATGTTCCAGCTCATGGATTTCATGATGAAAGATCAGCGGCAGCCCGGTGAGGCAGAGCAGCAGCATGAAGGCTGTGCAGATCAGGCTGGTCCATTTATGGACGGCGTACCAGCGGCGTATGGAGGCGTGGCCCGGCATGTCGGTTTTCCTTGGCTTGAGCGGTGTCTGGCCAGCAGCCGGAGACCTGGAGCCTCCGGCTGCTGCAGGATCAGTAGCGCAGGCGCACAGCCAGCATGGCGTTGCGCGGTTCGCCATAGAAATTCTGGCGCGTGGTGCCGCTGACCTTTTCGTAATACTCCTCGTCCAGCAGGTTGTTGCCGGTGAGGCTGACATCGATGTGCTCGCTGATGTCATAGGCCAGCTGCAGGGAGTAGATGGTGTAGCCGGCGGAAACGAACTTCACGCCCGTGCCCTGGGCATAGAAGGAACTCACCGAACGGGCGCCGCCGCCTATGCTGAGCTTGCTGAGCGGGCCGTCCTGGAAGCGGTAGCGTGTCCACAAGTTGAAGTTGTTCTTGGGCGTGAAGGTGGAAAAGACATCGCCGTTCTGGGTGGCCGTGGGCGCGCGCAGGTATTCCGTCTTCACATAGGCGTAGCCCGTGCTGATTTCCCAGCCCGGCAGCAGTTCACCCGTGATCTCGACCTCATAGCCGCTGCTTTCCACTTCGCCGCCCGGGATGTAGTGGTTCACATTGCTGCTGTTGGGATCATCGATGGCGCGGTTTTCGTCATTGATGCGGAACACGGCGAACTGCGGCAGCAGGCGGCCACCCAGGAGCTCGCCCTTGATGCCGGCCTCGATCTGCTTGCCGGTGCGCGGGTCTATCTGCTCGTTGTTGGAAGTGATCTGGCTCTGCGGCTGGAAGACATCGGCATAGCTGGTATAGACCGACACTTCCGGCAGCACGTCGAATATCAGCGCGGCATAGGGCGTGAACTCCGCATCCTGTTCGGCATGGCTGCGCGTGGTCACATTGGTGGCGAAGGTGGTGTTGAAGGTATCGGACTGCCACCAGCTGAGGCGGCCGCCGCCGACCAGCGTGGCCCAGGACAGGGGCTTGAGGCGCAGCTGGCCATAAGTGCCGTACTGCGTGACCTCGGTGCCGCCACGGCTGGTATTGGTCCAGACGGGCTCCGGTACGGCATGGTTGGGCGCGTACACATTCATGACCGCGGTATTGGCGAAGGCCGTGGACAGGTTGGCGTCGTCCTGCGTGCGGTAGTCGGCACCGACGATGACATTCTGCTGCAGGCCACCCACGGTGAAAGGCAGGTCGGCGTAGACGTCGGCACTCCAGTTGGTGCGGTCCGGCGAATAGATGCCGGTTTGCAGATTGGTATTGCCGGCGGCGGTTACCGCGCTGTTGGAGCGCGCCACCTTGTAGAGCATGTAGCGGTCGAGCTTGTGCGCGGCGAACTTGAGCAGGCCGCCGCCATCGAGACGGTGCTCGACTTCGGCAAAGAGGTCGGTGGATTCCAGGTCCTGGGTATTCCAGTTGGCGCCTATGAAGGTGGAGCGCGGCACATTGAGCAGCGCACCGTTGGCATAGGCCGGCATGCCCTGGTCGATGACGGCCTTGATCTTCTGCCAGGTGATGCCGGTCGCCAGCGTGGTCGCTTCAGTGAGGTCGTATTCCAGCGTGCCGTAGACCATCTGCTTCTGCGAACCCACCACATCCTGGTAGGACTCGCGGTCGTCATAGGCGGCCACGAGACGGCCGCGCAGGCGGCGGTCTTCGGTGAGGGCGCCGGTGACGTCGCCTTCCACGCGATAGCTGTTCCAGCTGCCGACCAGTGCCGCGGCACCGACCTGGGTGTCGGCCAGTGCGCGTTTGCGCGCGAGGTTGATGGCACCGCTGGGCTCGCCTGAACCCTGGAAGAGGCCGGCCGGGCCGCGCAGCACTTCGATGCGGTCATACATGGCGGTGTCGAACTCCACCACATTGCCGGTGTTGCCGAAGTTGATGCCGTCCAGCTGGATGGCATCGATCTGGTAGCCGCGCGAATAGTAGTTGTTGAAGTTGCCGGCACCGTCGAAGCGCTGCACGGTGATGCCCGTGACCTGCTTGAGGGCGTCGGACACCGAGCTGAGATTCTGGTCTTCAAGGCGCTGGCGCGTGACCACGCTCACCGAGCTAGGTGTTTCCTTGCGCGACTGCTGGCCTTTGCCGATGCTGACGGTTTTGCTGGCATAGGAGCCGGAATGTTCCGTGCTCGCGTTTTCGGCCTGGGCCGTCACCGTGACTTCGGTGAGTTCGACGCTGACGCTGCCGTCAGCGTCGGTTTCCGCCCAGGCGGGCAGGCAGGCCAGGAGGGCGGAAGCCAGCGCGCTGGTCTTGAAAAGGCCGTGACGGCCCTGTGCTTGTTTCATGATGGTCCCCGTTCAGTTGAAAGCCCCGGGGAATGGCTGGTGCAAAACTGGCTGCACCCGGGAAAGTGTTGCGAAAAATGAAAAAAATAATTCAGTGCAGTGCCTCTGCCAGCCAGGACAGCGCCGCCACCGGCACCGCCAGCAGAGCGGCAGCCGTGCTGAAGCGCGGCGCATAGGTGAGCAGCAGCACCAGGCTCAGTGCCGTGGCCATGGTCAGGCCGAACCAGAACACGATATCGACGGAGCGTCCGCTGCCGGTGGCGGCGAACAGCGACAGCAGTAGCAGCAGCCAGCCCGCGCTGCGCAGCAGCAGGCGGCGGCGCGCATCGGGGCTGCGCTGGAAAAGGTCGCGGTGGTGACGGTCCAGGCTGAGGCAGAGTGCCGTGAAACCTGAATAGGAAAGGGCGAATCCGGCCAGGGTCATCATAGGGCTTCCTCCTGCAAGACAGTGGTTTCCATGCTGTTGCCTGCGGCGGCTGCGTTGCTGCCTGCGGCGGCTTCTTTAGGGACGACAGGTTTTTGACGCGCAACCGGCTGCCAGTGGCCCAGCTTCCAGGCCGTGAAGCCCAGCACGCCGCCCAGCGCCAGCAGCACCAGGTCGAAGCTGGCGCGGGCCCATTGTCCGGCCAATAGAGTGACGCCCAGATGCGTGTCCGTGGTCAGCGCGTTCAGCAGTGGCAGCAGGAAGAGCAATGCCGCGGCGGCGCCCGTCACTTCCTTCCAGGCCTGCTGCGGCGAACGCAGTCCCGCATAAAAGGGCACGAGCAGCCAGGCGACAAAAAACAGCTTCACTTCAAAGTCGGCACGCTCGGGCAGATCAAAAGGCAGCAGGCGGTTGGCCCAGAAGAAAACCGCGATGGCCAGGGGCAGGCCGGCCACGGCGGCGATATTGAGCTGGTTCACCAGACGCAGGCCGATGCCGGGCTGGGCGGACTTGCGCAGCTGTGCCGTGCGCGCCACCGACCACAGCAGCAGTCCCGTGGCCACCATGGCGCAGCCGGTGAGGCCGGCCAGGAAAAACAGCCAGCGCAGCAGGGGCTCGGCGAAGCGCGCGATATGCAGGCCGTAGAAAGTGCCGTGCAGCAGCTTGGCGCCGCCGGCTTCGGTGCTGCGGCTGATTTCCTGTCCGGTGATACCGTTGAAAATGATTTCGTCGCCATGCGTGGAAATGCGGTCGCCGTCGTGGCGTGCGATACGCACCGTGGCATTGGCATCGTTGGGATAGTCCACCGTGATACGGCCGATACGGCCGCCTTCCCAGCTTTTCAGCGCCTGCGCCACCAGGGGCGACAGCGGCGTCAGCGCCGCGGGCCGGCCGCTGGCTTCCGTGGGCGTGGACTTTTCCGCGACCTCGTTGAAATAGGTTTCGCGGTCACCCTGGTAAGCCGTGGTGATGCCCCAGGGCTGGTAGAGGTACATCAGCGTGACCAGGCCGGTGTAGGTGATCATGAGGTGGAAGGGCAGGGCCAGCACACCGCTGGCATTGTGCGCATCCAGCCAGGAGCGCTGGCCTTTTTTCGGGCGGAAGGTGAAGAAGTCCTTGAAGATGCGCCGGTGCGTGATGACGCCGCTGATGATGGCCACCAGCATGGACATGGCGCAGATGCCGACTATCCAGCGGCCCCATAGGGGCGGCAGGCTGAGCTGGAAATGAAAACGGTAGAAGAATTCGCCGCCGCGCGTATCGCGTGCCTGCAAGGTGTCGCCACTGGCCGCATCCAGGGTTTCGCGTTCAAAGGCGCCTTTCTTGCCGGCAGCGCGCCAGGCGATCTGCAGCGAGGGATCGCGCCCGTCCGGCGGCTCTATGAACCAGGTGCGTGCCTGCGGTGCCTGGGCTTGCAGTTTCTGCTGCGCCAGCGCCACGACATCGCCACCGTCACTACCTACAGTGCGCGCCGCCTGCAATTCCGGCTGCATCCACAGCGTGATCTCGGAACGGAAATAACTCGCGGTGCCGGTGACGAAAATCGCCAGCAGCACCCAGCCAACCAGCAGGCCGGACCAGGTATGCAGCCAGGCCATGGACTGGCGGAATCCTTCTTTCATGCGCCTGTCCCTCTTTGCAGCCAGAAGAGCAGGGCCGCCATGGTCAGCGTGGGCAGCAGCAGCCACAGCCAGGCACGCGCCGCTGTGCGCGTGGCAAAGGCAGTGATGACAGCCAGGGCATGCAGGGCGAAGCTGGCCATGGTGGCGGCCATCACGGCGGCACTGCGTTCCATGGAAAACAGTACGGGCAGGAGCAGGGCAAACAGGGCGACAAATACCGCGGCCAGCGCATAACCGCCGGCAATGGCAGCCACGGCCCGCGAGGCAACAGCCAGGCGGGGCGACAGGAAAAAGGCAGGCAGCTGCCCTGGCGAAGGCATGGCATTCCCGGAAGACGTGAGCGTTGATCCGGGAAAAGGGCTGGTACACGACTGGCTGTACCCGGGAGGCTGCGTATTAGATGAGAATTATTCTTGTTTGTAAAGTTGTTGGCGACGATCGCAGGGGCGCAGGCAAAAAAGCCGCTCAAGACAGGCTTTTTTTGCCGGCCGCTTCGTCCAGGTGCGAATCAGGGACGCCTGCTACAGGCCCTGAACCCCTGCGCAGTCATTCCGCCACAGCATCCCCGTTGCCTGCCAGCGCCTGCTGGCGTTGCGCCAGGCGGTAACGCGTACGACGCTTGCGCGCCCATATCACCAGGCCGGTAACGGACAACATGGCCACCACGGCACCCATGAAGGAAATCAGGATACGTCCGGGCAGGCCCAGGATGCGGCCGGAATGCAGGGGGAATTGCGCCTGCAGGAAAATGTCGCCGGCGGAGCCGGTGCCGGGAATGGTGTTGCCCGCGCCGGCCCCGGTCTGGCTGTCGACATAGAGCCAGGGATTGCCCAGGCCGCCGTCACCGTGGTCGTTTTCCGGCGTGTAGAAACCCACGCCATACACGCTGAACATGCTGGAAAAGAAAATGCCGCCGGCGGGATCGCTCCAGCCGCGGGCCGCGGCTTCCGTTCTTGCTGTCGCCAGTATCTGTTCGCGGCTGACCAGGGGATCCTGCGGTTCATCGAAAGGGCGCGGCTTGCGCGAGGTGAAAGGCGTTTCCTGCAGGTCGGAAAACACCGAGACCACCGGACGCATCACTTCCTGGCCCAGGTTCAGCGACACCGAGGTCACGGCGATCACGATCAACACCGGCCACACCCAGACACCGCCGGAGCGGTGCGCGTCGTAATTCAGTGCCTGCCCGCCCTTGCGCCAGCGGAAGGCAAAGGACTTTTTCCAGACGCGGCGGCTGGGAAAGGAAATCCACAGCGCCACGAAGCTGTCCAGCACCCAGGTCACCGCGATGATGCCCATGAAGATCATGCCCAGCTCCAGGCCAAAGCCGTCCGGGATATGCAGGGTGTAGTGCAGCTTGTAGAGGAAGGGCAGCAGGTTTTCCCGCGACAGCGATACCGCGCCCCAGAAACGCTGGCCCTGGATGGCGCCGGTCACCGGGTCCAGGGCGATCTGGTTGAAGTCCAGCGGATAGGCCTTGCCCGTGGCCGGGTCCAGGCGCGGCTCCACCGACATCAGCAGGGCGTGGCCGGGTTCCACCTGCAGCGGCATCCAGCTCACGCGCAGGCGGTGATCGGATTTTTCCAGGGCATTGGCCAGCCGCAGCGGGTCCTGCGCCGGTCCCGGCGTACTGTTTTTGAACAGCTGCGGATTCAGCGCCTCGTCCAGTTCGTGGTCCCAGGAAATCACCGCGCCGGTGAGGCCGGAGATGAAAAGGAAGACGGCGATGAAAAGACCGAGATAGCGGTGCAGGAGAGCGAGGGTCGGACGCATGGCAGCCCTGGGCAAATCAGCTGAGGGTGGCTTCCGGAGATGGCTGGCAGAGGACTGGCGACCCGGCAGGGGTTGGCTATTAGATGAGAATTATTCTTGTTTGTAAACCCTGGAAGCTGCCTGCGGGGATTACGCAAATCCATCCCCGGCAGGCCGGGAAACGGGCTAGGCTTGCCGGCATTAACTTTACCCATCCAACATCCAACAAGAGGGACCTGTCCATGAATGTGATGCGCA
>DASUXS010000037.1:0-15988 GCA_036377855.1 Moraxellaceae bacterium | reverse complement strand
CGCCCAAAAAAAAGGCCGGACATCAGTCCGGCCAGAGGGTCCGCGCATCCCTGCGCAAGATTCTTGCTGCGAAGGGATCAATCGAAAACGAAGTGATCCACTTCCATCTGCATCATCGACTTGGTCGGCTTCAGCATGGATTCCGCATGGCCCTTGGCACGCGGCAGCAGGTGGTCGAAGTAGAACTCCGCCGTCTGCAGCTTGGCCTTGTAGAAGTCGGCTTCTTCGGCGCCGCCCTTGGCCAGCTTTTCCTGTGCAACGGCAGCCTGCAGGGCCCAGAAATAGGCCATGGTGGCGTAGCCGGAATACATCAGGAAGTGGTGCGAGGCCGAGCTCACGATGTCACGGTCTTTGCGCGCCACCAGCATGATGCGCATGGTCAGGTAGTTCCACTGCGCAGCGATCTTGGCCAGTTCCCAGGCGTAGGGACGCAGGTTGGAATCGGTCATGTAGTCGCGGGCGAAAGCGGCGATCTTGGAGGTGAATTCACGCACGGCCTTGCCGCGGGTCATCACCAGCACCTTGCGGCCCAGCAGGTCCAGCGCCTGGATGCCGGTGGTGCCTTCATACAGCGTGGAGATGCGCGCATCGCGGGCGATCTGTTCCATGCCGTGTTCCTTGATGTAGCCGTGGCCACCGAAAACCTGCATGCCGATGTTCGACGCTTCCAGCCCGGCTTCGGTCAGGAAGCCCTTCAGGATAGGCGTCAGGAAGCCCAGCTTGTCGTCCCAGTATTCGTATTTCTTCTGGTCGCCTTCGATGATGCCGTTCACCATGTGGTCGGCATACTGCGCGGCGTAATACACCATGGCGCGGCCGCCTTCGGCGAAAGCCTTCTGCGTCAGCAGCATGCGGCGCACGTCAGCGTGGTGGATGATGGCGTCGGCAATCTTGTCCGGCTCTTTCTTGCCGGAGAGGGCGCGCATGGAGCGGCGTTCCTTGGCATAGGCCAGGGCGCCCTGGTAGGAAAGCTCAGCGTGGCAGATGCCCTGGATGGCGGTGCCGATACGCGCGGTGTTCATGAAGGTGAACATTGCTTCCAGGCCCTTGTTGGGCTCGGCGATCAGATAGCCTTCGGCTTCATCGAAGTTGATGACGCAGGTGGCGGAAGCGCGAATGCCCATCTTGTGCTCGATGGAGCCGCAGGCCACGGCATTGCGCTCGCCCACGGAACCGTCGGCGGCCACTTTGAACTTGGGCACGATGAAGAGCGAGATGCCCTTGGTGCCTTTGGGCGCATCGGGCAGGCGGGCCAGCACGATGTGGATGATGTTTTCAGCGAGGTCGTGTTCGCCGGCGGAGATGAAGATCTTGGTGCCGCTGATGCGGTAGCTGCCATCGGCATTGGGTTCAGCCTTGGTCTTCACCTGGCCCAGGTCGGTACCGCACTGCGGCTCGGTCAGGCACATGGTGCCGGTCCAGCGACCTTCGGTCAGCGGCGGCATATAGGTGTTCTTCTGCTCTTCCGTAGCGTGCTGCATGATGGTGTTCATGGCACCCAGGGACAGGCCGGGATACATGGTGAAGGACCAGTTGGCCGTGCCCATCATTTCCGACTTGAACAGGCCCAGCGACATGGGCATGCCCTGGCCGCCGTATTCGGCCGGGTGCGACAGGCCCTGCCAGCCGCCCGCGACATATTGGTCATAGGCTTCCTTGAAGCCCTTGGGCGTGGTGACGTTGCCATTGTCGAAGTGGCAGCCTTCCTGGTCGCCCGTGAGGTTCAGCGGGGACAGGACTTCTTCGCAGTACTTGGCGGCTTCGCCGAGGATGGCCTCGACCATGTCCGGGGTGGCCTCTCCGCCGTTGGAGAGCTTGCTGTAGTGCTTCGGATAATCGAAGACTTCATTCATCAGGAAGCGCATGTCGCGCAGCGGGGCCTTGTAAGCGGGCATGGGAGTTCCTCGGCAGGAGCATATATAGAGGGTGTTGCAGGGGCGTCGAAAATGACGAACCTGGAACGGGAAGCGCTTTATACGTGAGGCCGCTGGGTCGGGCATTGACAGCTTTGCCGTTTTTGCCGGTTTTTTCGGTGAATGGCCCCCTCCTTCCAAAATTGCCGGAGGGGGCCTGTCAACCGCGCCGGCACAGGGGCGTTATTGAGAGTCATTACCAACTCTTCATGGTGAAGTCATAGGGAGGTGGTAATCTTCGCCGGCCTTTTTTTGTTGCCATGACCATGCCTTACCGAAGCTTTTTTGCCGCGCCATTACTGGCCTTGGCCCTGCCCGCGTTTGCGGCGCCTCCCGAATGCCCCCTGCCTTCCGCGCCGCTGGATCTGGCCGGCGTCGTGGCGCAGGCCCTGTGCCGCAACCCCGATACCCGCAGCGCCTGGCTGACCGTGCAGGCCCAGGAAGCCCGGCTCAAGTCGGCCAAGTCCGCCTACTACCCCAGCCTGGACCTGTCGGCCTCGCAGACCCACAGCTTTGGCGACAGCGGCTCCTCCGACCGCACCGGCGCCTCGCTGTCCGCCAACTGGCTGCTCTATGACTTCGGCGGCCGCGCCGCCGACAAGCGCCAGGCGCAGCAGGTGCTGTACGCCCTGCAGGCCACGCAGGAAAACACCACGCAGAAAGTCATGCAGTCCGCCGTCGACGCCTACTACGTCTGGTATGCCGCGGAAGAATCCCTGACCGCCGCCCGCGCCTCCGAAGCCGCCGCCCAGGAAACCCTGAAAGCCACGGAGACGCGCCAGCGTGTCGGCGCCGGCACCCTGGCCGATGTGCTGCAGGCGCGCACGGCGCTGTCGCAGGCCACGCTGTCGGTGATCCAGCGCGACGGCACCCGCGAGATCGCCCGTGGCACCGTGGCCCAGGCCCTGGGCCTGCCGGCTCCGTCCACGGTCGCGCTGGCGCCGCCGCCGGAAACCCTGCCCACGGACCTGCAGCCGCCGGCCTTCGATGGCCTGGCCAATGCCCTGACGGATCGCCGTCCCGACCTGCGCGCGCAGAAGCTCACCATAGAAGCTGCCAAGGCGTCTTATGACAGCGTGAATGCGCAGGACCGCCCCAGCATTTCCCTGGTCGCCAATGACGGCCTGAGCCGTAACCGTCCCGGTAGCGGCGACACCAATGAAGCCGGCAGCGTGGGCGTGCAGCTCAGCGTGCCGCTCTTCGCCGGTGGCCGTTACCGCGCCCAGGAAGCGGTGGCGCAGCGCCAGGTCGAGCTGGCTGAAACCGAATACGAACGCCAGAAGATTGCCGCCACCAGCGAACTCTGGACGGCCTGGCAGGGCGTACGCACCACCGCCGCCACCGTCAGCGCCAGCCATGATCTCGTGGCCTCCGCCAGCGAAGCGCATCGCGCCGCCCTGGCGCGCTACCGCGCCGGCCTGGGCAGCCTCATCGATGTGCTGAATGCGCAGAGCACGCTGGCCGATGCGCGCCAGCAGGAAGCCGCCGCACGCTTCAACTGGCACCGTGCCCGCGTCTCGCTGATCAAGTCGTCGGGCGTGCTGAACACGGCCGACCTGCTGCCCCTGATCAACGCCTCCTCCTCTTCTACTGAATCCGGCTCCGCACCATGAACCTTAAATCCTTACTGCAACCCCGAGTCATTGTGGCGGCCGCGGCGGCCCTGCTGATTGCCGTCGTCTTCGTGGCCTGCCGCGGCAAGGGTGACGAGCTGCTGCGCTATCGCACGGAAGCGATTGATCGTGGTGACATCACCCAGACCGTGTCCGCCAACGGCACGCTGAATCCGGTGACCCTGGTCAGCGTCGGCACACAGGTCTCCGGCACCGTGAAAAAGCTGTTTGCGGATTTCAACGACCGCGTCGAGCAGGGCCAGGTACTGGTGATGCTGGATGACGCGCTGCTGAAAGCGCAGCTGACCCAGGACAGCGCCAACCTCGCCGCCGCGGAAAACGCCCTCAAGGTGGCGCGCAGCAACCTGCAGCGCGTGCGCGACCTGAACAAGGAAGGCTTTGTGTCGCAGCAGGAGCTGGATACCGCCGAGCAGGCCGCCCAGGATGCGCTGGCCAAGGTCACGCAGCTGAAAGCCGCCGTCGACAAGGACCACGCCAATATCGGCTACAGCATCATCCGTTCGCCGGTGTCCGGCGTGGTGGTGTCGCGCTCGGTGGACGAAGGCCAGACCGTGGCCGCCAGCTTCAACACGCCGGAGCTGTTCAAGATCGCCAAGGACCTGCGCGAAATGCAGATCGACGCCTATTTCGCGGAAGCCGACATCGGCCAGATCAAGGTCGGCCAGAAAGTGAAATTCCGTGTCGACGCCTTCACCGGCCAGCGTTTCACCGGCACCGTGAAGCAGATACGCCTGAATCCCAAGACCGATTCCAATGTGGTGACCTATGACGTGGTCATCGCCGTCGCCAACCCCGATGAAAAACTGCTGCCGGGCATGACGGCCTATGTCGACATCGGCGTGCAGCAGCGCCATGACGTGCTGCGCGTGCCGAATGCGGCGCTGCGTTTCAAGCCCACCGATGACAGCGCTGTTGAAAAGCCGGCGGATGACAAGAGCGGCACGCCGGCTGAAGGCGGTCGCAAGCCGGGCGGTTCCGGTGGCGGTGCTGGTGGCCCCACGGATGTGGCAGCGAATGACAGCGGTGACAGCGGCGAACGTCGTCCGCGTCGTGAATTCAGCGAAGAAGAACGTGCGGCATGGCGTGCCAAGCGCCAGGCCGAAGGTGGCGATGCTGGTGAGGGCAATGGCGAAGGTCGTCGTCATCGCGAAGAACAGGGTGACGGTCCTGCTGCTTCCTCCCCTGCCGCAGTGGCTGACAAAGCCGCTCCGGCGGGCAAGGCTCTGCAGGATAAAGCTCCGCAGGCCGGCGGCGGCAAGCATGGCGATGCGCCCGCTGGCGACAAGCCTGCCGCTGACAAACCCGCTGCCGAAGAAGCCGACAGCGGCCCGCGTCGCGGCCGTGGTGGTGCCAACAATATGGGCCGTGTCTATGTGCTGCGCGACGGCAAGCTGGTGCAGGTCCGCGTGAAGACAGGCATCACCGACCGCCGTTTCACCGAACTCACCAGCGACGAGCTCAAGGAAGGCGACCAGGTGGTGGTGGAAGAAGTCGATCCCAAGACCGCCGGCAAACCGCAGCAGCGCGGTGGCATGCAGTTCGGCATGTGAGCAGCGACATGAGTGAAAGCAATTCTGCGGAACCAGTGCTGCGCGTACGCAGCCTGGTCAAGGATTACGACTCCGGCGTCGGGCCCGTGCATATCCTCAAGGGCCTGGATGTGGATATTTTCCCCGGCGAATTCGCCGCCGTGATGGGGCCTTCGGGCTCGGGCAAATCCACGTTCATGAACATCCTGGGTTGCCTGGATACGCCTACCAGCGGCAGCTATCGCCTCAACGGCCAGGAAGTGTCGCATCTCAATGCCGTGCAGCTCGCGGGCATACGCAACCGTTTCATAGGTTTCGTGTTCCAGGGCTTCAACCTGCTGCCGCGCGCCACGCTGGCCGACAATGTCGCGCTGCCGCTGATCTATTCCGGCGTCGGTGCCGCCGAGCGTCGCCAGCGCGCCGGTGAAATGCTGGACCGTGTCGGCCTCGGCCATCGTCTTGATGCCCTGCCCTCGCAGATTTCCGGCGGCCAGCAGCAGCGTGTCGCCATTGCGCGCGCGCTGGTGAACCGGCCGGCGCTGGTGCTGGCCGACGAGCCCACCGGCAACCTGGATACGCATACCAGCGAGGAAATCATGAAGCTGTTCACGCAGCTCAATCGCGAAGAAGGCATCACGCTGGTGCTGGTGACGCACGAACCCGACATTGCCGCGCATGCGCAACGCCTGGTGCGCCTCGTGGACGGCCATGTGTCTTTCGACGGCCCTGCCGCCGAAGGCCTGCACCTGCACGGCGAGGCGCACTGACATGTTTTTCGTGATGATGCGCGAAGCGCTGTCCGCCATGCGCGCCAACCGGCTGCGCAGTTTCCTCACCATGCTGGGCATGATCATAGGTGTGGGCGCCGTGATCCTCATGCTGGCCATAGGCAACGGCGTGCAGAAACAGGTGCAGGACTCCATCGCCAGCATGGGTTCCAATCTTTTCATCGTGATGCCGGGCGCCACTTCGGCCAACGGCGTGCGCACCGGTTTCGGTGGTGCGCAGAACCTCAACCTCGCTGATGCGCGCGCCATTGCCGAATTGTCCGGCGTGAAATACATGGCGCCCATCGTGCAGATGAACCAGCAGGTGGTCTACGGCACCAATAACTGGAATACGCAGATCATAGGCAGCAATGCCGATTACCTGGCACTGCGCGACTGGTCCGTGGTGGAAGGCTATGCCTTCGACGAGAACGAGATGCGTACCGGTGCGCAGGTCGCGCTGGTGGGCAAGCAGATCGTGGAAAACCTTTTTGCCGGCCAGGATCCCCTGGGCCAGACCATACGCATCCGCAACAATCCTTTCGAAGTGATAGGCGTGCTGGGCAGCAAGGGCCAGAGCCTGGATGGCCGCGACCAGGACGACACCATCGTCATTCCGCTGACCACCGCGCAACGCCGCCTGCAGGGTTCGCGTTTCCGCGACACGCTGCGCATGATCATGATCCAGGCCGACAGCGAAGAAGCCATGCCGCGGGTTGAAACCGGCATCAAGACCCTGCTGCGCGAACGTCACCGTATCGGCGAAGGCCAGGACGACGACTTCACCGTGCAGAACCTCACGGCGCTGGCCAAGACAGCGCAGGAAACCACGGCCGTCATGTCCATGATGCTGGGCGCGATTGCTTCCATTTCGCTGCTGGTCGGTGGTATCGGCATCATGAACATCATGCTGGTGTCGGTGACGGAGCGTACGCGCGAGATCGGTATCCGCATGGCGATTGGTGCAAGGCCGAATGACATCCGCCTGCAGTTCCTGCTCGAGGCGGTGATCATTTCCGTGGCCGGTTGCCTGCTGGGTGTGCTGCTGGGTGTGGGCGGTGCCGCCATCGTGGCCAAGATCAGCGGCGGCAAGCTGCTGGTGCTGGTGACCATGTCCTCCATCATCCTCGCCTTCAGCGTGGCCACGGTGATAGGCATCTTCTTTGGCTTCTATCCGGCTAATAAAGCGTCGCAGCTCAAGCCGATTGAAGCCTTGCGCTACCAGTAAACGGCTTGTGAAGCCCGTAAAATAAAAAGCCCGGCAATGCCGGGCTTTTTATTGGCCGCTTAACCGCTCTCCGCTCACTACTCCGATGTCGCCCCGGCGAAGGCCGGGGCCCAGCGTCTTTAACAGCAGTTGCAAAAGCAAAAAGCAAAAGCAAAGTCACTGGGCCCCGGCCTTCGCCGGGGCGACAGTTGGGTTAGTAGCTGCATTCAATGGAAATACCCAGGCCGGATAACCATCCGTAGGAGCGGCTTCAGCCGCGAACCTTCCTTAACATGCCGATGGTTTCGCGGCTGAAGCCGCTCCTACAGAAAAGGCTGTGTCGCAGGTAAAACAAAAAGCCCGGCATTGCCGGGCTTTTCATCAACGAAGGAAACCAGCGCTCAGGCCGCCTTCAGCTCCGGCTTGCGGTACTGCGGCGCAATCGCCTCTTCCACCAGCGCCTTGTACTGCGCGATCAGCTCGCTGTTGTCGTCATCCCAGGGATGGAAATTGGGGCGCAGGTAATCCAGGTAGTCCGGCGCGATCTTCAGCAGCAGCGAACCCAGGGTCAGCGCGCCCGGCACCAGCTTCCAGGGGCGGCGGTGCAGGCCGTCCTGCTTGAGGAAGCGCCAGGTGAAGACGCTGGCGAAGATGGTCAGGCCCAGCGAACCGGACAGGAAGGCGCGCACGCGCATCTTGTAGTCGCCGCTCACGTCTTCATAGAGGTCGAAGGCCACGGCCTTGTGTTCGGTTTCCTCGATGGCATGCCACATCCACAGCGGACGCACGGACTCGTCCATCTTCTCCAGCAGTTCCGGATTCTTGAGGATGGCATTGGCCAGGATGGCGGTGATGTGCTCCAGGCCGGCGGTCATGGCCAGCAGGGTGCGCGGCGAATATTCGCGCTGGCCCATCTTGATCAGGTATTTGGCCACGCCTATGGCCTTCTCGCTGAGCTCGGTATAGCCCTGGTGCTTGAGCATGTCGTTGAAGCTCTTGTGCTCCAGCGAGTGCATGGCTTCCTGGCCGATGAAGCCGGAGATTTCCTTCTGGCGCTGTTCGTCCTGCACGAGGTCGCGGAAATGGCGCACCGAGTCCACGAAGAACTGCTCGCCGTCCGGGAAAGACAGGGACAGGGAGTTCAGGAAGTGGCTGAGCACCGGATCCTTGTCCGCCCAGTAGCGCGGCACCACGGCCGGGTCGAATTCAAAGCCCATGCGCTGCGGCTTGATGCGCACGCTGGCGGGCTTCTGGCGGGAGGACGATTTGCCGAACAGTTTCACGGGAGACTCCTTCACTGCATGTCTCATGGGATGTGATGAAGAATGAGCCAAAGCCTGTCCAGCGCCCTTGTGGCGGCAGGCCAAAAGCCGACCGCTCCGGGCCAGCCTTCGGGTAGTCAAAAACGGCAATTTCGGCTTTTCCGCGTTCCCTGCCCCGATTTCAAACCGTATAGTGGGTACCCTGACCAGCCCCGGGTGAAATGAGGCCATCGCACAGTGACTTCAGGCCATAGCAGTTCTCGCCACGCAGCCAGTGTGCCTGCCATCTACCTGCTCCTGCTTTGTGACGTGGCGGAGGGTTTCGGCCTTCCCGGCACCGAGCTGCTGGACATCGTCGGCCTCTCCCGCGAGCAGCTGCTGGAGCCCGACCGCACCCTGCCCCTGCCCGACGCCCGCGCCGCCACCCTGCATGCCTATGCCAAGGCCGGCCACCACGGCCTGGGCTTCGCCTATGCCAAGGCCCTGCGCGTGACCCTGCACGGTCCCGTCAGCCTCATTGCCCTGTCCAGCAACAACCTCATGGAAGTGATGCAGGCGCTGGAGCGTTATTTCTCCCTGCGCGCGCCCGCCTTCCACCTCAGCTCCACGGTGCAGGACGACTTCGTCACCATCCGCGTCGACTATCCCGGCCGCAACGATCCCCTGCGCCCCTTCATCATGGAGCTCTTGCTCATGGGGCTGGTGGTGATGACGGCGCAGATCCTGGACCGTCCGCAGACCGGCACTGAAATGCAGATGCAGGGCCCGGCGCCGGAATATTATGCCGCCCTCGCCCCGCACCTGCCGGTGCCGGTGCGCTACAACCAGGCCGAATACGCGCTCAAGGTGCCGCGTGCGCTGATGGAAGCACCGCTGCGCCTGGCCGATCCCAATGCCGCCGCCATGGCGCGCGAAGCCTGCGAGCGCGAGCTGCAGGCGCGGCAGAGCAGCAACAGCAAGGACGATGTGCTGACCGGCCGCGTGCGCACCGTGCTCAAGGCCAGCAACGACCGCCTGCCCACGCTGGAAGAAGTTGCCGACACCCTGCATGTGTCCACGCGTACGCTCAAACGCCGTCTGCAGGAAGAAGGCCGCAACTTCCGCGCCCTGGTCGACCATGTGCTCTGCGAACGCGCCACGCAGATGCTGCAGGAGGAAGGCCTCTCCGTCAGCGAGGTCGCCTACCGCCTGGGCTATAACGACGTCTCCAATTTCTCGCGTGCCTTCCGGCGCTGGACGGGGCAGTCGCCCAGCGATTTCCGCAAGGAGCGCTGAGGCAAGGTGGACAGCGCCCTCCTGCAACGCCAGCTCGCTTTCATCCTCGAACTGGAAAAGTTGAAACAGGTGCTGCGCAAGACGCGGCCCCTGGGGCTTTCCCGTTACGAGAATTCCGCCGAGCACAGCTGGCAGGTCGCCCTGATGGCGGTGACCCTTGTTGAATACGCGCATGAGCCTGTTGATCTCGATCGTGTAATAAAACTGTTGCTGGTACACGACATCGCCGAGATCGATGTCGGCGACACCATTGTCTATGCCGCTTCGCGCGTGGAGGGCATCGCGGAAAAAGACCTGCGGGCCGCGCAACGTATTTTCGGCCTGTTGCCGGAGGCGCAGGGCGCGGAGCTGCTGGCGCTGTGGAAGGAATATGAAAGCCGTGAAACGGCGGAGGCGCGTTTTGCACAAGCCATGGATCGCCTGATGCCGGTGCTGCACAACCTGAACAACGGCGGCCAGAGCTGGCGCGAGAACGGTATCAGCAAGCAGCAGGTGCTGGAGAAGAATGCCAAGATCGGTGAGGGTGCGCCTGAGCTTTGGCGGTGGTTGCTGGGGCAGATCGAGACGGCGCATGAGAAGGGCTGGTTGCGCTGATAATCAAAACCCCCACTACTACAGCGTCATTCCCGCGCAGGCGGGAATCTTGTGAATTCAGGCAGGGCTTCATTTGAGGCCCGCTACACTTCCAGGAGGTTCCCGCCTGCGCGGGAACGACGATGTCATTGGGTTGTGCAAGAAATCCCCAATAAAAAGCCCGCATTTCGCGGGCTTTTCTTTACAGCCAATAAATTCAGTGATTCCCGGAAGCTTCCGCTTCCTCCGTTTCCGCCACTTCTTCCGTGGACAGGATACGCGGCCAGCGCGGATGTATCATCGCCGTTTCCGGCTCGGCTTCCTGCGTCACCACATAGACACGGGTTTCGCCATTGATGGTGGCCAGCAGGCCCTGGATGAATTCGCCTTCTTCCAGGTCGAACCAGTAACGCTGGCCTTCGGCATCCTTTTCCATGAAACGTTCGACCACGATCTGCACCGGGCGCGGATTCAGGCGCGTCCAGCGGCCGTCTTTGATCGAGGAAAGACGCGCCCATCCGCCTTCGGGGAAGGCACACATTTCTTCACGGCGTTTGCCCCAGGTGACCCACTCGAGTTCGCCATCGCGTTTGCGTATCGGCAGGCGGGCATTGGGATGTGGAAAGAAAACCTTGGTTTCCTGCAGCTGTATTGCACCACACATAGGCATTAATCACTTCTTAATGGCGGGTGCCACCTCCTCTTCCCTGCAGGCACCCTGTTGCTGGTAACGATCGGACATTGCCGGTAAGGGAAATGGCAAAAGCATCCGTTGTCCGAACTAGTGGGGCGGTGTGCAGTCACCGCACCACGATTCTAGCAAAGGGGTTTGGCGAGAATGGGCGCGAATGTAGCCTTATTGTATGTCCTGTGATGCAGTAGACGTTGCCGGTGACTCCGGCTTCACACCGGCGTCCTCCAGCCATTCACGCCATACCGCCAGCATCACGGCCAGGATCACGGGTCCCATGAAGAGGCCTATCATGCCGAAGGCGGCGAGACCGCCCAGCACACCGAACATCACCAGCAGGAAAGGAATGCGCGTGGCGCTGGAGATCACCAGCGGCCGGATGATGTTGTCCACCCAGCTCACCACGAAGGTGCCCCACAGCGCCAGGCCTATGGCGGGCCAGGTCTGGCCATCCAGGAAAAGCCATACGCAGATGCTGCCCCAGGCGAAAGGCGTGCCGAAAGGAATCAGCGCGATCAGTGTGGTGACGGCGCCGAAAAACACCGGGCTCTCCACGCCCGCCACCGCATAACCGATGCCGGCCAGCAGGCCCTGCGCCAGCGCGGTGAGCACGATGCCGTAGACCACGGCGCGCGCGGTGGCGCCTATGGCTTCCAGGTAATGATCGATGCGGCTGTCCAGGATTTGTCTAAGCACGGCACGCAGCTGCGCAATGAAAGCTTCGCCGTCGCGATAGAAAAAGAAGGCCGTGAAAATCGCCAGGCCCAGCTTGGCCAGGTTGCGGCCGACGCCGCCGGCCAGGCTGCCGGCGTGGTTCACCAGCCAGTCGGTCCAGCCCTTGAGTTCGGTCTTGAAGGCATCGGGATTGGCATTGAGCCTGTCGAAAAATGCGCTGATCTCCTGGCCCAGCCAGGGAATGGAGCGGATCTCCGGCGGCACCACGAACTGGCCATGGCCCAGCTGCTGGCTCAGGCGCTGGTAGGCATCGCCCAGTTCGCTGCGCAGCAGCAACAGCACCCATACCAGCGGCAGGATGAGCACCAGGGCCAGCAGCGCCGTCATGCACAGTGCCGACAGCGTGCCGCGCTCCCCCAGCCGCGTGCGCAGGCGCAGATAGAAAGGCCAGGTCACATAGACCAGGATGCCGGCCCAGGCCACCGGCGCCAGGAAGGGCTGCAGCACCTTGAAGGCCAGCAGCAGCAGGCCGCCCAGGAAAAGCGCCAGCATCACTCGGCGGGGAATGTGGAAGGAGGCGGGGGTGGCGCTCATGCGAGGTCCTTGAAGCGGTAAAAGGAAATGCGGAAGGCTTAACGCCTTTTTACCATTCCTGAAGCTGAACGGGCGTTTAAATCTGTGGGGATGGCGCTAGACTCGGTTTCTCCCTGCCCCGAAGTACGGAGGCCGCCCATGCCGGCTGCTCCCCTGCCCGTAGACGAACTCTCGCGCCTGGCCGCGCTGCGTAAATACGACGTCCTCGACACTGTCCCGGAAAAAGCCTTCGACGATGCCGTGAAGCTGGCTTCGACCATTTGCGACACGCCCATCGCCCTGGTGTCGCTGATTGACGAAACCCGGCAATGGTTCAAGGCCCGCGTCGGCCTGGACGCCACCGAAACGCCGCGCGACCAGGCCTTCTGCGCCCACGCCATCCTGCACCCCCAGGAAATGCTGGTGGTGCCCGATGCCAGCCAGGATGCGCGCTTTGCCGACAATCCCCTGGTGACAGGCGCCCCCGACATCCGTTTCTACGCCGGCGCCCCGCTGGTGTCGGCCAGCGGCCATGCCCTGGGCACGCTCTGCGTCATCGACAGCGCGCCGCGGCAGATGACGGCTGAGCACCGCGAAGCCCTGGCCACGATCGCCCGTACCGTGGTCACGCAGCTGGAGCTGCGCCGCGTCAGCAACGAGCTGGTGGTGGCCAACGACCATCTGCGCAACCTCAGCTTCATCGATCCCCTTACCGGCCTGGGCAACCGCCGCGCGCTGGATGTGCGTCTGGTCGAAGAGATGTCGCGTGCCGCCCGCCATGAGGTGCCCCTGGCCCTGCTCATGCTGGACATCGACCATTTCAAATCCTACAACGACAGCTTCGGCCATGTGCTGGGCGACGATGTGCTCTGCTGCTTCGCCGAACTGCTGAAGATGGATATCCGCCAGACCGACCTGGTGGCGCGCTACGGCGGCGAAGAGTTCGCCGTGCTGCTGCCGGACACACCGGAAGAAGGCGCCCGCCAGCTGGCCGAGCGTTATCGCGAACGTGTCGAGAAAACCAATTTCCCCGGACAGAAGATCACCACCAGCATAGGCCTGGCGATGTGGAAGCCGCGCTTCGAGCGTCCCGAAGACTTCATCGATGCCGCGGACGAGGCACTGTATGCCGCCAAGAATGGCGGGCGTAACAAGGTGGTAGTGGCCAAGGAGTTCAATCCGCTGGGCTGAGCCCGGCGGAAGTCCGCCAGCACGGACCCTAAAAACGAAAAGCCGGATCAGGGAAGATTGCATGCGTCTTTATCGGGTCACCTTGTTTGCCCTGGCCGCTGCCGCGGCCACCGCCCTCCCCGCCTTTGCACAGCCCGGTTCCCCGACGCCGCCCGCGGCAGATCCCGCATCCGCCCTGGGCAAGGATTCGCCCTGGTTGCTGGCCCCCGTCTTCAGCTCCAATCCCAAGCTCGGCACCTCGCTGGGTGCGCTGGCCGGCTACCTGCACTATTTCGACGAGAAATCCCGCCCCTCCATTTTCGGCCTGACCGCGCAATATTCGACCACCAACTCCATGGTCGGCGGCGCCATCGCCCGTGCGTCCTTCGATGAAGACCGCCAGCGCGTGATCGCCGGCATGGTCTACGGCAACGTCAAGAATGATTACGACGATTACCTGGGCACCGGCATCCCGCTGAAGAATGAAGCGCAGATGCGCGGGCTGATAGGCCGCTACACCTATCGCATCAAGGACGACTGGTTTGCCGGCGTGCAGGGCATCAAGCAGAACTTCAGCATCGCCGGCGACAGCGCCTTCGACCAGACCGTGCTGGACATCCTCGGCGTGCAGTCCTACAAGTCCGCCGGCCTGGGCCTGGTGCTGCAGAACGATTCCCGCGACGACGAAAACCTGCCCACCCGTGGCGCCCTGTTCAACCTCAACAACATGGCTTTCCGCGAAGGCCTGGGCGGCCAGGACGATTACGACGTCTACCGCCTCGAAGGCCGCTACTTCCATCCCTTCGGCCAGGGCAATGTGCTGGCCCTGCGCCAGCTCAACCATCTCACCCACGATGCTCCCGCCGCCGCGCGCGCACCGGTGCAGCTGCGCGGCTACAAGGTCGGGCAATACACGGGGCAGTACATGTCGTCCTTTGAAGCCGAGACCAGATTGCGTCTGGCCGAAAGATGGACTGCCACGGTGTTCGCCGGCATCGCCTGTCTTTATGGCGATGGGCAGGACTGCACCGACAAGGACAGTCTTTTTCCGGCTGGCGGTGCGGGGGTGCAGTACATCCTCAAGCCCAAGGAAGGCATCGTGCTCAACCTGGAGCTTGCGGATGGCCTGGGCAGCAATTTCGGTGCGTATCTGAAGATGGGGTATGCGTACTGAGCTTGGGTCAGCCCCTTCGCCGCAGGAGCGGCTGTTGGAGGTCTGATAAAAAAGCCGGCATTGCGCCGGCTTTTTTATTGAAAGCAATAGCGCATGTCCGTTTTCAGCCCTCTGCCGCCATCAGGCGGGACGGCTTCCGCAAGGAAACATGCTTGAAGGACAGCGCCCTCTCCTCGACGAAATGCCAGGACAGGATGGCCAGCATCAGCGTGAAAAGGCTGGCGACAAGGACCATCTCCAGGACACCAATGCCGGGATTCAGCGCGGCTACCGTCTGCTGCACGGGAAAGGCGTATATGTAGACGCCATAGGAGTAGTCACCAAAGCGGTTGTAGCGCCGGATAAAGCCCGCGGGAACATAAGCAAGATAAAGCAGCAAATAGCCGATGCAGAGGCTGTAGACGACAAAAAAGACGTCGTGGCCCGCATAGGCTGCAGCGACAAGGGCAACAGCAAGTGCCAGTGCAATACGCCCGGAAAGCACGATGTGCTTGCGCAGGAAGAAATAGCTGGCGCCACTCATGAACATGAAGGCCAGATGGAAGAAGGGGCTGCTGCTGCCGGCGGCGCCCAGGCGGCCGGAAAAATAAAGAAAGCCGAACCCCAGCGTGCCGAAGGCCACGGTCAGCCGGAACAGGGCGGCACGCC
Organism: Moraxellaceae bacterium; assembly: GCA_036377855.1. Taxonomy (GTDB): domain Bacteria; phylum Pseudomonadota; class Gammaproteobacteria; order Pseudomonadales; family Moraxellaceae; genus UBA2031. The sequence goes on along the minus strand of DASUXS010000037.1, from coordinate 897 downwards.
GGGGGCCTGTCATCCGGTATGCCGCCCATGCCAGCGCAAGAATGAGGTAGAGGCGGACTTCGTACGGCATCGTCCACAGTGAGCCATTCACGGCGCCGCTGTAAGGGTTGTCGACGAAAACCCCGGGCAGTTCATATCTGACGTCGTTGATGAGGGTCAGGCAGTAAAGGAAGTACTTGGCGGTGACCGGGCTGCTGAAGAAGTCTGCGACGGGCAACGGGCTGATAAACAGCCCAAGTCCGCCCACGGTCAGCACCAGCATGACAAGAAGTGCCGGATAGATGCGTAAGGCGCGTGCCCACAGGAACTGCGTGGTGCTTTGCCGGGCGAGCAGGCTGCCTGTCACCAGGAAGCCGCTGATGAAAAAGAAGATGTCAACGCAGATGGAACCAAGCGACATGCCCAGGCTGGCGCCTGGCGGCTCAATGGCGCCCCGGCCCAGTGCCAGCGGGAATGAGTGCGAGACAAGAACGCCATAAGCGGCGATGAGGCGGATCAGGTTGAGATTGTTGTTACGCCCGCCAAGAGATTCCGCCAACTTCATGAATTAATCCGGCACTCAAAAATCAGTATTGGTCCAAATGGATATGAACCGGTCGCTCAGGCCTGCAGCAGCGAAATGTCCGCCGCTTGCAGGAAGAGCGAACGCAGGCGGGCCAGCAGTGCCAGGCGGTTCGCCTTCACCGCCGCATCATCCGCCATCACCATCACTTCATTGAAGAAGGCATCCACCTGCGGACGCAGCGCCGCCAGCTGGGTCAGCGCCGGCGTGTAGTCGCGCTTCTCGAACAGCGGCGCCAGTTCCTTTTCCAGCTTGGCCACGGCATCGGCCAGCGCTTTTTCCGCGGCCTCGGACAGCAGCGCCGTATTCACGGCAGCGCCTTCGGGCACGCTTTC
>DASUXS010000036.1:0-3839 GCA_036377855.1 Moraxellaceae bacterium | reverse complement strand
GTCATGCTGGGTCGCGCGTCGTGGATGCGTCTGCCCGACATCGTTGGCGTCGAGCTGACCGGCCGCCGCCAGCCCGGCATCACCGCCACCGACGTCGTGCTGGCCCTGACCGAATTCCTGCGCAAGGAAAAGGTGGTGGGTGCTTATCTTGAATTCTACGGTGCCGGCGCTTCCTCGCTGACCATCGGTGACCGCGCCACGATTTCCAATATGGCGCCGGAATATGGGGCTACCGCCGCCATGTTCTCCATCGATTCGCAGACGCTGGATTATCTGCGCCTCACCGGCCGTTCCGACGAGCAGGTGAAGCTGGTCGAGACTTATGCCAAGGAAGCCGGCCTGTGGTCCGATACGCTGGCCAAGGTGGAATACGAGCGCGTGCTCAAATTCGATCTGTCTTCTGTCGTGCGCAATATGGCCGGCCCTTCCAATCCGCACAAACGCCTGCCGGTGTCGGCCCTGGCCGAACGCGGCATCGCCGTGGACCTGGACAAGGCGCGTGCTGAAGAAGCGCAGGGCCTGATGCCGGATGGTGCTGTCATCATCGCCGCCATCACCAGCTGCACCAACACCTCCAATCCGCGCAACGTGATCGCTGCCGGCCTGCTGGCGCGCAATGCCCGCAAGCTGGGCCTGATGCGCAAGCCCTGGGTGAAATCTTCGCTGGCGCCGGGCTCCAAGGTCGTGCAGCTGTATCTGGAAGAAGCGGGCCTGATCGATGATCTGGAAGCCCTGGGCTTCGGCATCGTGGCTTTCGCCTGCACCACCTGCAACGGCATGTCCGGTGCGCTGGATCCCAAGATCCAGCAGGAAATCATTGATCGCGACCTGTATGCGACCGCCGTGCTTTCCGGCAACCGCAATTTCGACGGCCGTATCCATCCCTATGCCAAGCAGGCTTTCCTGGCTTCGCCGCCGCTGGTGGTGGCCTATGCCATTGCCGGTACCGTGCGTTTCGACATTGAAAAAGACGTGCTGGGCGTGGTCGATGGCAAGGAAATCCATCTGAAGGATATCTGGCCGTCGGATGAAGAGATCGATGCGCTGGTTGCCAAGAGCGTGAAGCCTTCGCAGTTCAACGCCATCTACATTCCCATGTTCGAGAAGAAGGATGCGGAAAAGGCGGAGTCGCCGCTGTATGACTGGCGCCCGCAGTCCACCTATATCCGTCGTCCACCGTACTGGGAAGGCGCACTGGCCGGCGAGCGTACGCTCAAGGGCATGCGTCCGCTGGCACTGCTGCCGGACAATATCACCACCGACCATCTCTCGCCGTCCAACGCCATCCTGATGAACTCGGCGGCAGGTGAGTACCTGCACAAGATGGGCTTGCCGGAAGAGGACTTCAATTCCTACGCCACGCATCGCGGCGACCATCTCACCGCGCAGCGCGCGACCTTTGCCAATCCGCAGCTGGTCAATGAAATGGCCGTGGTGAACGGTGAGGTGAAGAAGGGCTCGCTGGCGCGTGTGGAGCCTGAAGGCCAGGTCATGCGTATGTGGGAGGCGATCGAGACCTATATGGATCGCAAGCAGCCGCTGATCATCATCGCCGGTGCCGACTACGGCCAGGGCTCGTCGCGTGACTGGGCTGCCAAGGGCGTGCGTCTGGCTGGCGTGGAGGTCATCGTCGCCGAAGGCTTCGAACGCATCCACCGCACCAACCTGATCGGCATGGGCGTGCTGCCGCTGGAGTTCAAGGCCGGCACCACGCGCAAGACGCTGGGTCTGGATGGCACTGAAACCTATGACGTCGTAGGCAGGCTGACGCCGCGTACGACGTTGACGCTGCTTATCCATCGCAAGAACGGTGAAACCGTGGAAGTGCCGGTGACCTGCCGCCTGGATTCGGACGAGGAAGTATCCGTCTACGAAGCCGGTGGCGTGCTGCAGCGTTTCGCCAAGGACTTCCTGGAGTCGTCCGCCGCCTGAGGATGCGCAGTGTTGCTGTGAATCCTGGATAGCCCCGGCACGGTTTCCGTACCGGGGCTATGTCCTAAAGGCTTTCTGAATTTTTGAGGAGCATCACCATGGCTCATGCACCGCAAGTGAAGATTCCCGCCACCTATATGCGCGGTGGCACCAGCAAGGGCGTGTTCTTCCGCCTGCATGACCTGCCGCCCAGCTGCCAGCAGCCGGGCCCGGCCCGCGACAAGCTGTTCATGCGCGTGATCGGCAGTCCCGATCCCTATGCTGCGCATATCGATGGCATGGGTGGCGCGACCTCCAGCACCAGCAAATGCGTGATCCTTTCCAAGAGTTCACAGCCGGATCATGACGTGGACTATCTCTACGGCCAGGTGTCCATCGACAAGGCCTTCGTGGACTGGAGCGGCAACTGCGGCAACCTGTCCACGGCGGCGGGCTCCTTCGCACTGCAGGCAGGGCTGGTCGATCCTTCACGCATTCCCGAGAACGGCGTGTGCGTGGTGCGTATCTGGCAGGCCAATATCCACAAGACCATCATCGCCCATGTACCCGTTACCAACGGCCAGGTGCAGGAAACAGGGGATTTCGAGTTGGACGGCGTGACCTTCCCGGCGGCCGAGATCGTGCTGGAGTTCCTGGATCCTTCCGATGACGCGGAGGAGGGTGGCTCCATGTTCCCCACCGGCAATCTGGTGGACGACCTGGAAGTGCCGGGTATAGGCACCTTCAAGGCCACCATGATCACGGCGGGCATTCCTACCGTGTTCGTGAATGCCGAGGACATCGGCTACACCGGCACCGAGCTGCGTGAGGCCATCAATACCGATCCGGCGGCCCTGGCCCGTTTCGAGGCCATACGCGTGGCCGGCGCCCTGCGCATGGGTCTTATAAAGACGGCGGAAGAGGCGGCCACCCGCCAGCACACCCCCAAGATCGCCTTTGTGGCCAGGCCCAGGGATTACGTCGCTTCCAGCGGCAAGACTGTGGCGGCCGGGGAGGTGGACCTGCTGGTGCGTGCCCTGTCCATGGGCAAGCTGCACCACGCCATGATGGGCACGGCCGCCGTGGCCATCGGTACCGCCGCCGCCATCCCGGGCACACTGGTCAACCAGGCCGCCGGGGGCGGGGAGCGCCAGGCGGTCCGCTTTGGCCATCCCTCCGGCACCCTGCGGGTGGGCGCCGAGGCCAGGCTGGTCAATGGCGAGTGGACCGTCACCAAGGCCATCATGAGCCGCAGTGCCCGTATCCTCATGGAAGGGGCGGTGAGGGTGCCTGGGGACTGCTTCTAACTTGCTCTTGATTTACTAAGTTACTGATTTAAATGGCTTTTTCATGATTTCTGACGGGGCGGTGAGGTTGCCGCCGGTCAGCGGGCTGCCCCCGGTTGTAGCCAGGCTAGACGCCGGCTCTTGAGTCTGGTCGCACAAGGGCTTATAAAGCGCATTGCATGGAGTCGTGTGCCTGGAGACCAGGCGCGCGGCCGGACCAAAATAAGAAAAACAAAGCCAAAAGGGATACAAAAACAAACCCTTTGGAGTGCACATGATGTTTTGTTTTCCTGCCCTGCCCTCAAACCGTCTGCTGCTGATCCCGGCGTTGCTTGCCTGCAGCCTGCTTTCGCCCGTTGCCGCCTATGCGCTGGACGAGCTGGCTGATGATGCCATGGGGAGCGTGACTGGCGAGGGTATCGCAATAGTGCTGAACGACATTGCACTGAAGGCCAGCCCAACCAGCTTTATCGAATTGACCGGCGCCAACGTGACAGGCTCCGAGCTTGCCTATCTTCGCGGCGACCTGCGCTGGTATGGCATGTCCTATACCGGCGCCACGGGTGGGGCCGGCCAGACCTGGAGTGGTGCCTGCTCCAGCGGCATCATGGACATGGGCTGCCCTATTGGCGGAACGATTGC
>DASUXS010000035.1:0-9044 GCA_036377855.1 Moraxellaceae bacterium | reverse complement strand
CCGGCCCTGCGCAGCCCTGCCCTTGTCAGCGCTGCCGGGAAAATGAGTCAGCGCTTAATGCAGCAAACGCGGTCCCTTGTCCTCGGCCAGGAATTCGATGCGCTCATCGGCAAAGACATTCATGTCCGGGGCCAGGATTTTCACATAACGGTCGAAATACAGGATCTGCTTCAGCAGCAGCGCAAAGGCGCGCGGGAAACGTATGCCATGACGTTCGCCAACGGCCACGATATCCAGCATCAGGCGGTTGATCTCGTTGTCGTTCACGGCGCCGTTCAGCACATGCTCGGGATCGACATGGGTGACGGCGCTGTACATGGATTCCAGGTCGCGCGTCAACGCATCCACATCCACGGTGCGTTTGGTCATGCCTATCTTGGTCATGCTGTCCGCCATCTTGCGGAAATCGCCATCGGTCAGCGATTCCACGAAGGCATTGGTGGCTTCCCAGGTTTCCGGGGCGATACGGCCGACAATGCCGAAATCGATGAAGCCCAGGCGGCCGTCGGTCAGCACCATGAGGTTGCCGGCATGCAGGTCGGCATGGAAGCTTTCGCAGAACATCAGGCTGGAAAACCAGGTGTTCATGGCGGTGATCAGCGTACCCGCCGGATCCCGCGTGTATTTCTTGATGGTTTCCAGGTCGGTCAGCGGCACGCCGTAGAAACGTTCCATGGTCAGCACACGCAGGCTGGAAGCCTGCTCGTAAACCTTGGGGGCGATGGCGGCGCTGTTGCCGGTGCGCTGCAGGAAATCGTTGAACTCCTGGATATTGCGCGCTTCCTTGTAGAAATCCGTTTCTTCCATCATGCAGGCCTGGATTTCCGCGACGATGGCGGAGAGCGAGGCGAATTTCAGCTTGGGGAAGGCCAGCTCCACGGCACGCGCCGCGAAATACAGGAAATTGAGGTCGGTGAGCAGGATATTGCCCACGCCCGGTTTCTGGATTTTCACCACCACCGGCTCACCGGTGATCAAACGCGCGGCATGCACCTGGGCGATGGAGGCGGAGGCCAGCGGGGTTTCATCGATTTCCGCGAAGACTTCCTTGAGCGGACGCTTGAGTTCGCGCTCAAGCACACCGCGCATCACGCTGAAAGGCAGCGGCGTGGTCTTGTCCAGGCAGGTCTGGAATTCCTGCACATAGGCTTCGGGAAAGAGTGAGGGCGAGCTGGCGATGAACTGGCCGAGCTTGATATAGGTGGTGCCCAGACGCTCAAAGGTCTGGCGCAGCAGCTGCGGCGTGGGCAGGCGCTCGCCGCGCAGGTAGTCGATGCCGGTGCTGGCCAGCACCGAGCCGGTCTGCATCACGCGAAACAATCCCTTGAGAGCATTGCCGAAATTTGCATAACGGTTCATGCCACAAACTCCTCGTCATTTCCGTTGCTGCCGGGGCAGCAGTCCGCTTCATTCCACCGGCTGTACTGCATGTCGCGTGCCACAGACCGGACAGGCCGGGTCGCGGCGCACAGAAAGGGTGCGCATGATCGCGGCGTCCGCCTGCCAGAGCCAGAGGCGTCCGATAAGCGGCTGGCCAACGCCCGCCAGTATTTTCAGGGCTTCCGTGGCCGCCAGCGTGCCCGCCACGCCCACCACCGGGGCCAGGATGCCGGCCTCGGCGCAGGCTGCGGCGGCCTCGTCGGCATCAGGATAGAGGCAGCGGTAGCAGGGCGAATTGGCCTGGCGGCTGTCGAAGACCGCCAGCTGGGCCGACAGGCCTATGGCGGCGGCACTCACCAGCGGTACGCCGGCTGTCACGCAGGCCGCATTCACGGCATCCCGGGTGGCGAAGTTGTCGCTGCCGTCCACCACCAGGTCCACATCGGCCAGCAGGCCGGGAAGATTGTCGCCATCCAGTGTGACGATCGCGGGACGGACCTGGATATGGGGATTCTGTTGTTGAAGCTTTGCCGCGGCCACTTCGGCCTTGAGCTTGCCCACATCCGCCTCGTTGAAGAGGAACTGGCGCTGCAGGTTGCTGGCATCCACGGCATCGAAATCCGCCAGCCGCAATTCGCCCACGCCGGCCGCCGCCAGGTACTGCGCCAGCGGGCAGCCTATGCCGCCCAGGCCCACCACCAGCACGCGCGCCGCTTTCAGTTTTTCCTGCGCCGCGATATCGAAGGACGGCAGCATGATCTGGCGCGAATAGCGCAGCAGCTCCTCATCACTCAGCATGGCGTTGACCCAGGGTGATGCGTTCATGCCCGGACAGGTCCAGGCGCGTTTCAATCTCGGCAAAGCCATGCTGCTCGAGCAAGGCGCGCACCGCGGCGCCCTGCTCGAAACCATGCTCCAGCGCCAGCCAGCCCCGCGGCTCCAGATGCTGCACGGCGCCTTCTATGATGCGACGGATATCGCGCAGGCCCTGCTCGCCCGACACCAGCGCGGAAATCGGTTCAAAGCGCAGGTCGCCCTGGCCCAGATGCGCATCGTCCATGGCGATATAGGGCGGATTGGACAGCAGCAGATCGAAACGACGCCCCTCCAGGGCGGCATACCAGTCGCTCTGCAGGAACTCCACATCCAGCTCCAGGCGCTCGGCATTTTCCGTGGCGATCTCCAGCGCCGCCGGCGAGAAATCCACGGCGGTCACATGCGCCAGCGGCCTTTCCTTTTTCACGGCCAGCGCGATCACGCCGCTGCCGGTGCCCAGATCCAGCACGGCAAGCGGCGAGGTCAGCTCGCTTTTCTCCAGCACGAACTCCACCAGCATTTCCGTTTCCGGGCGCGGGATCAGCGTGCCGGGCGCCACCTTCACATCCAGGGACCAGAAGCCGCGTTCACCGGTGATATAGGCCACCGGCTCGCCCTGCTGGCGGCGGTGCAGCAGCTCGTCGAAACGCTCCTGCTCATGCGGCGTCAGCCGCACTTCATCATGCAGGCGCAGCCAGTAGCTGTTCCTGTGCACGACGTGCAGCAGCAGGAATTCGGCATCGGCACGCGGACTGGGGCTGCCGGCGGCATGCAGCTGCGCCGCCGCCACCCGCAGCAGTTCGCGCAGGCTCATGCCGCTCACGCTTCCGCCTCCGCCAGCTGTGCCAGCTGGTCGGCCTGGTATTCGCGGGACAGCGCATCCAGCACTTCGTCGAGGTCGCCTTCGACAATGCGGTCCAGGGAATACAGGGTGAGATTGATGCGGTGGTCGGTCAGGCGACCCTGCGGAAAGTTGTAGGTGCGTATGCGTTCGGAGCGGTCGCCGGAACCGACGAGGTCACGACGCAGCGAGGCCTGGGCCTGCTGCTGTTCAGCTTGGCGCGCGGCCAGCAGGCGCGAGGCCAGCAGGCTCATGGCACGGGCCTTGTTCTTGTGCTGCGAGCGCTCGTCCTGGCATTCCACCGTGATGCCGGTGGGGATGTGCACGATGCGTATGGCGGAATCCGTGGTGTTCACATGCTGGCCGCCGGCGCCGGAGGAACGGAAGGTGTCTATGCGCAGGTCTTCCTTGCGGATGTCCACGCTTTCCACTTCCGGCGCTTCGGGCAATACCGCCACCGTGCAGGCGGAGGTGTGGATGCGGCCCTGCGATTCCGTGGCCGGCACGCGCTGCACGCGATGCGCACCGGATTCGAATTTGAGGCGGGCATAGACATTCTCGCCTTCGACGCGGGCAATGACTTCCTTGTAGCCGCCATGCTCGCCGGCACTGGAAGACACCACTTCCACGCGCCAGCGCTGCTTTTCGGCAAAGCGCGAATACATGCGGAAGAGGTCACCGGCAAAGATCGCGGCTTCATCGCCGCCAGTGCCGGCGCGCACTTCCAGGTAGATATTGCAGCTATCATTGGGATCGCGCGGCAGCATGGCGCGCTCCAGCTCGGCTTCCAGTTCGACGATGCGCGCTGCGCTGTCGCGGATTTCCTGTTCCGCCATCTCGCGGAAGTCCGGGTCCTTGAGCAGGGCACGCGCTTCCGCTTCCTGGCGTTCGGCGTCGCGGCAGGCATTGAAGGCGGACACCACCGGCGCAAGCTCGGCATGCTCCTTGGAGAGCTTGCGGAAACGGTCGTTATCCATGAGCACAGCCGGATCCGCCAGCAGCGCGCTGACTTCTTCAGCGCGGTCGACGAGGTTTTCCAGCTTGTGGCGCAAAGATGCTTTCATGCGGTGAACGCTTTCAGAAAATGGGTCCGGTATCGGGGGAGAAAGCCAGGCAGGACGCCCAGCAAGTCTAGGCGGCGTCGCCGCTTTCGTGGCGCTTCTTGTCCGACGCGGCGGGCTTTTCAGCCGCATCGGGCTTTTCGGCGTCGCCAGGCTTCACGCCCAGCAGTTCGGCGGCCCAGCCCAGCTTGTCCAGCGCGCCCTCCGCGGCGGCCTTCTTCATGGCCACGCTGGGGGCGTGCAGCAGCTTGTTGGTGAGGTTGCGGCTCAGGCGTTCCAGCACCTCGGCCGGATCACCTCCCTTCTGCAGCGTGGCCAGGGCCCGTTCCAGCTCCTGCGCGCGCAGCACTTCCACCTGCTGGCGATAGGCGGTGACGGTAGAAAAGGCGCCCTGCTCGCGTTTCTGCGTCATGAACTGGCCGGCGCGGGCCACCACGATCTCTTCCGCGGCCAGCGCGGCTTCCCGGCGCGAACGGATGTTTTCCTCTATCACCGACTGCAGGTCGTCCACCGTGTAGAGATAGACATCGCGCAGCTGGGCCACTTCCGGCTCGATATCGCGCGGCACGGCGATATCCACCATGAATACCGGACGGTGCCGGCGCTTCTTCAGCGCGCGTTCCACCATGCCCTTGCCCAGGATGGGCAGCGGCGAGGCGGTGGAGGAAATCACGATGTCGGCATCCACCAGCGCTTCCGGAATCTCTTCCAGGGAAATGGCGCGGCCGTTGAACTGCTGCGCCAGCTCCAGCGCACGGGACAGCGTGCGGTTGGCGATGGTGATTTTCTTCACGCCCTGCTCATGCAGGTGCTTGCCCACCAGCTCAATCATTTCGCCGGCACCCACCAGCAGGGCCTCGCTGTCCTTGAGGTCGGCGAAAATCTGGCGCGCCAGGGCGACGGCAGCAAAACCCACGGACACCGGATTGGCACCTATGGCGGTTTCAGTGCGCACTTGTTTGGCGGCGGCGAAAGTGGTCTGGAAAAGCCGCTCCAGCTCCGGCCCCAGCGTGCCGGCTTCGGCGGCCTGGGCATAGGCGGTCTTCATCTGGCCCAGGATCTGCGGTTCGCCCAGCACCATGGAATCCAGGCCGGCGGCCACGCGCATCATGTGGCGCACCGCGGCTTCGTTTTCATATTGATAGATGCTGGCGGAAATCTCGCTGAGCGCGAGCTGGCGGTGCTGGCCCATCCAGGCCAGCAGGGCTTCGCCACCCGCGCCGGGCAGCACGCCATAGAGTTCGGTGCGGTTGCAGGTGGAGAGGATGGCGAGTTCGCGCACGCCGGCCTGTCGCACGGCCTCGCGCAGGGCCTCCGTCATGGACTCCGGCGTAAAGGCCACCTTTTCGCGCAGCTCCAGCGAAGCGGTCTTGTGGTTGATGCCCAGCGCCAGAAGCCCCATTCCAAACCTGTACCTTTGCCGCATTGAGGTAGCGATGACCGCTGCCGGGAATCCGTGTCGCGGCACGGCGTGCCGGCCCGGAAGCCGGCGAATTTTGCGGGATAGCCCCCCTAAAGACAAACCCGCGCCCCCTCCTTCGTCCGCCCGGCATCCGATGCCCTGCAGCCGGCGCGGACCAAACTACCAATTGTGCACAGCGGGGCGCTGGTGGGGGTCGGGCTTTTTTGCCAAGATGCAGGCACTGTTTACCTGCCCGCACCGCTCACGCGTCCCTCTATGTCGCCGATGTTGCCGCGCCTTACGGCCCTTTCCCTCGCCCTGCTGCTCTGTGCCTGCGCCACGCGCCCCCCGGCACCAGCCGCCGCGCCTGCGCCGGCTCCCGCTGCCGCGGCTACGGACGAGGAAAAGGAAGTACCGGCCAAGCCCTTCCCGCCGCGCACGCTGGAAGCGCTGCTCACCGCCGAGCTGGCTGCCCATCGCCAGCGCCCGGACATCGTGCTCAACACTTATATCGAGCAAGCCGAGATCACCCGTGATCCCGGCGTGGTGGCCCGTGCCACCACCGTCGCCCAGGTCCTGAACCAGCCCCAGAGCCTGGAGATGTCCCAGCTCTGGACCGAGGTTGCCCCAGGTTCGCCCGATGGCTGGTATCTCTATGCCCTGAACAGCCTGCGGCAGCTGCGCTTCGACCTGGGCCTGCCCGCCCTGGACAAGCTGCTGGCACTCCAGCCCGAGGTCGACCTGGAACAGCTCTTCCTGGCCGCCATCCCGGCCAGCCAGCCCGCCCGTGACGAGCTCTTCAGCAAGCTGAAGGAACTGCAGCAGAGCCATCCGGACAATGCCTACCTGCTCTTCGGCCAGGCCCTGCTCAAGGCACAGTCGGGCAAGCCCGCCGAAGCCCTGGCCATCGCACAGCAGGCACGCCGCCTGCGCCCGCAGTCCACCCCCATCACCCTGCTGGAAGCCAAGACCCTGACCGAGCTGAGCCGCAGCCGCGAGGCCGCGAGCCTCCTGGCCAGCGCCCTGCAACGCCAGCCGGCCAACGCCAGCCTGCGCCTCAACTATGCCCGCGCCCTGCTGCGGGCCGGCGACAGCAAGGCGGCACAGCGCGAGTTCCAGACCCTGTCCAGCCGCCAGCCGCAGAATGACGGCCTGCGCCTCAGCCTGGCCCTGGTCGCCTTCGACAACCGTGACGATGCCGTGGCCCAGCGCGAGCTGGATGCCCTGCGCGACAGCGAGGAGCACAGTGACGAGGCGCGTTACTACAGCGGCCTGCTGGCCCTGCGCCAGAGTCGCCCCGATGCCGCCCTCGCTGCCTTTGAGTCCGTACCGCCCGGCAATCAATACCTGCCGGCACTGGCGGAAATCGCCCGCATGCTGGCCAGCCAAGGCCGTATTGATGAGGCCCGCAGCCGCCTGGCCCAGGCCCGCAATCTCACCCCCGAGCTGCAGGTGCCGCTCTACCAGCTGGAAGCCGAGCTGCTGAACGAGACCGGCAAGCCCCGCGAAGCCTGGGAACTGCTCAACACCGCCCTGCAGGAACAGCCCGACAATCCCCAGTTGCTGCTGTCCCGCGCCATGGCGGCCGAACGCCTGGACCAGCTCGACGATTTCGAGGCCGACATGCGCGAGGTGCTGCGCTACGAGCCGGACAATCCCAGCGCCCTCAATGCCCTGGGCTACACCCTGGCCGACCGCACCAACCGCCTGGACGAGGCCGAGGGCTATATCCGGCGTGCCCACGAGCTCAAGCCGGACGATCCCGCCATCATCGACAGCCTGGGCTGGGTGAAGTTCAAGCGCGGTGACGCCAGCGGCGCCCTCAGCGACCTGCGTCGCGCCTATGCCCTCTTCCCGGATGACGAGATTGCCGCCCACCTTGGCGAAGTGCTCTGGGCCATAGGGCAGAAGGACGAGGCCCGCCGCGTCTGGGCCGAGGCCCTGCGCCAGCACCCCAAGAGCCCGCATATCCCGGCGACGCGCCTGCGCCTCGATCCGTCCTGAGTCCTGCCGTGCCGATCTCCCCTGTGCTGCATTGCCTGCGCCTGACCTTGGTCCTGCTCCTGGCCCTGCTGTTGGGCGCCTGTGCCAGCCGCCCCGTGGCGGTCTGGACCAATCCCGCCCTGCCCGCGAAATGGGAAGCCGAAGGCAAGGCCGCGGTGCGCACGCCCGAGCGCGGCAGCAACATCTATTTCACCTGGACCCAGGACGGCCCGGACTACCGCATCATCGTGCGCGGCCCCCTGGGGCTGGGACGGGCTGAGCTGAATGGCAAACCCGGCCAGGTCAGCCTGGTGGCCGACAACCTCAAGCAGGAAGTAAGCGCCGGCTCACTGGAAGAGCTCCTGGAGAAAACGACAAGGCGCCGTGCCCCCGTCTCCCATGCCCTGCACTGGCTACGCGCCGAACCGGGCTCGGCCAAGGCCGAACTGGTCCGCGGCGAAGACGGCAAACTCCAGGAAATCCGCGAAGACGGCTGGACCATACGCTATCTGGAATGGAGCGAAGAGGCGCCCAACCTGCCGCGCAAGCTCACCCTGAACGGGCCGGAAGGCAGCGCCACCGTCATCATCGGCCTGTGGCGGCTGATGCCATGAGCCTGACTGCCTTCAGCCTGCCCGCCCCGGCCAAGCTCAACCTCTTCCTGCATATCAACGGACGCCGCCCTGACGGCTACCACCAGCTGCAGACCGTCTTCCAGTTCCTGGAGCAGGCCGACACCCTGCATTTCCAGCGCCGCGACGATGGCGTGGTCACGCTCTCGCCCGAGCTCGCCGGCGTCCCCGCCGAACAGAACCTCATCGTCCGCGCCGCCCGCCTGCTGCAGGCCGAGACCGGCTGCCAGCTGGGCGTCGACATCCGCCTGGAAAAGCGTCTGCCCATGGGTGGCGGCATAGGTGGCGGCTCCTCGGATGCGGCCACCACCCTGCTGGCCCTGAACCGGCTTTGGGAGCTGGCACTGGATGAAGAAAAGCTGGCCCGCCTGGGGCTAAGTCTTGGAGCCGACGTACCGGTTTTTGTGCGTGGCCACGCCGCCTTTGCCGAGGGCGTGGGCGAGCAGTTGCAAGCGGTGGAAATTCCCGAGCCGTGGTACCTCGTGGTCACTCCAAAAGCCCATGTCAGCACCGCGGAAGTCTTCAACCACGCGGATTTGACACGTTCTACCCCCGCCATTACATTAGCCGCCTTTTTACGGGGCGGACCCGGGGAAAACCCTGTTCCAAACCTGCGAAATGACTGCGAAAACGTGGTCAGGACGCTGTCCCCCGAAGTCGATGCGGCACTGCGCTGGCTGGGTCAGTTTGGCCCCGCACGCATGACCGGAACCGGAGCCTGCTGCTTCCTGGCCTGCCCCGACCGTCACGCTGCCGACACCCTGCTCGCGCAATGTCCGATACCGGCCTTTGTCACGCGCGGCAGGAACCGGTCGCCAGCGCATGCTGCGCTGGAAGCCCTGGGCCAATAAGCCGGCCCGGCAAAAGCAAAAACAGCAGCGCTGAACGAAGAGGCGGCTCGTAAGAGCCGCCGCAAATCCGCAGGATTT